>NZ_JBHWKQ010000024.1:0-8779 GCF_042730865.1 Streptomyces sp. NPDC059897
TTTTTTTTAAATGCCACACCCCTTGGGGGGTTTTTGCTCTGTAACCGGCGGGCGCGGGGGCGGGGTGGCGGCCCCGGCTCCCGCTGCGGCGAAACGGTATGGCGGTGTTGTAAGGGTTGCGTGAGGCCGTCATGAGAACGCCATGAGACCCCCGCCGGGTACGACCCGGTCGATTACTCGGCGGACCCGGCCGTCCACTGCGACCAGCTCATGTTCCAGCCGTTGAGCCCGTTGTCCGGCGCGACCGTCTTGTCGCCGGTGTTCTTCACGACGACGACGTCGCCGACCATCGAGTTGTTGTAGAACCAGGCGCCCGGGGTGCTGCTGTCATTGGCGCCCTTGGCGTCCTGGAGGCCGACGCAGCCGTGGCTGGTGTTCGCGCCACCGAAGATCGACTTGGCGCCCCAGTAGTTGCCGTGGATGAACGTGCCGGAGTTCGACAGGCGCATCGCGTGCGGCACGTCCTTGATGTCGTACTCGCCCTTGCCGTCGTCGTCCGTGAAGCCGACCGTCGCACCGTTCATCCGGGTCTCCTTGAACTTCTCGGAGATCACCATCTGACCCTCGTACGTCTTGTTGTCGGGGGAGCCCGCGGAGATCGGGATGGTCTTGACGGTCTTCCCGTCCCGCGTGACGGTCATCATCTTGGTCTTGGCGTCGACCGTGGAGACCTGGTCGCGCCCGATCTTGAACGAGACCGTCTTCTGCTGCACACCGGTCACGCCGTTCGCACCCTCGACCCCGTCCAGGTCGAGCTTCATGGTGACCGTGGAGCCGCCCTTCCAGTAGTCCTCGGGGCGGAAGTCGAGCCGGGTGTCGTTGAACCAGTGGCCGACGACCTCCTGGCCGCTGCTGGAGCTCACGGTGATGTGCTTCTGGACGTCGGCCTTGTTGCTGATCGCCTTGTCGAAGTTGATCGACACGGGCATGCCGACGCCGACGGTCGAGCCGTCCTCCGGCGTGAAGTTGCCGATGAAGCTGTTGGCCGGGGACACCGTCGTGAACTGCGAGTTCTCGTGGGCCGCGCGGCCGTCGGAGTCCTTCGCCTCGGCGGCGATCTTGTACGTCGTCGCGCGCTCCAGCTGGTTCGTGGGCTTCCAGCTCTTCTTGTCGGCGGAGATCTGGCCTTCGACCTTCGTGCCGTCGGCCGTGGTCATGGCGACATCGGTGAGCGTGCCCTTGCTCACGGTGACCTTCGCGGCGCTGTTGATGCTCGCGTTGTCGGAGCCGTCCTTCGGCGCGATCTTGATGTCGGCCTCGGAGGTCTTCTTCGCCGCGGCCTCGTCGGCCTGCGCCTGCGACTCCTTCTTGCCCGAGCCGCCGCCCTCGTCGCCACCGCCACAGGCCGTCAGCACGAGCACACCGCCGAGCAGAGCGGACGCGGCCATCAGACCCTTGCGCCGCTTACCGTCCGTTATCACACGCTTCTCCATAGTCGCCGAATTTCCCGACTTCGCCGAATTCACCTGCTGTCGGCCGCCCCGAGCCCGGTCGACAGCAGGCCCAAGAGGACACAGCAGCCCCCTCGTATCCCACTCAACGTCGTGACCGGTTCGTCCCGTTCCCGAAGAACCGCCGGTGTGGGCAAGACCACGTCGGGACTCCCCCACCAGGGACGACAAAACCCCGGGCAGCGGTTGCCGCCCAGGGTTCCCGTTTCGAGGACCGCTACACGCCGTCTTCTGCTTCCCCCTCTTCATCATCCTCGCCGAGGTCCCAATCCGGCGAGTCGGGGTCGTAATCGACCTGTTCGCTCGACCAGGAGGCCTGTACGAGCTCCGCCCCGGGCACATCGGCGACCAGATCGAAGGGGTCCACGAGATACGCGACCGCCTCCGCCTCGTCCTCCTCCACGGCGCTCACGGCCTGCGCCCGCTCCTCGGGCCCGGTCTCCTCGTCCTCCGCGACGCGCTGCAGCGCGGCCCCGGTCAGTGCCTCCGCGTCGGAGACCTCCAGGACCAATTCCACCTTGAGGCGAACAAAACGTGACGTGTCATCAGTGCTCATGGGCGGAGCGTACGACCCATTCGCCCCGTGACTTTCCTGTGACCCGCGTCTTTAACTAACATCAGCACACACGGCCAATTCGCCAGCGCCACAAGGGGGATCGCTTCCGTGTCTGCCGCACGTCGATCACTGTTCACCGCCACTGCCGCCGCGGCGCTCCTCGGCGCGCTGTGGTTCGTTCCCACAGCGACGGCGACCCCCGAGCATGTCACCCATGCGGACCAGCAGCGTACGGTCACGGCGGTCACCGAGCGGTCCGACCGCCAACTCCGCCTGGCCGACACGGGCCAGGTGGACACGACGCCGTACGTGATCGGCGGCTCGGCCTTCCTCGGCCTGGGCGTCGGCTTCGTGACGTACTCGGTGCGCCGGGGCAGGGCGTACGAGGCGTAGGCCGCAACTGCCGCGGCCCGGGCGGCACTTATCGTTCGGTGCCCTTGTCGGGCTCCAGGCCCCTGATGCGCCGCCGCTCCCCCTCGCCCGGGGCCGGCGGCGAGTCCGCGAGGCGGACCACCGGGTCGGCCAGGCCGCCGTCGCGCCCCGCCACCACGGGCTTCGCCGCGCGCAGCGCCTTCGCCTTGTACTGCGCGGCGTCCGCGAGGCGGAAGAGGCGGCGTGCGCTGCTCACTTCGCCGATCGGGTCCCCGGTCGAGGCGATGCCGCACGCGACGCCGTCGCCGTGGTCCAACTCGGCGGCCCGGGAGCAGATCTCGTCGCCCACCCGGACCACCTCGTCGGCCGAGGGCCCCACGGCCACGAGCGAGAACTCGTCGCCGCCGAGCCGCGCCGCGAGGGCGCCCGGCAGCATCGCCCCGCACAGCGAGAGCACCGAGCCGAACCGTTCGAGGAGCCGGTCGCCCGCCGCGTGCCCGTAGGTGTCGTTGACCCGCTTCAGGCCGTTGAGGTCGCAGACGACGAGGCTGACCACGGAGCCGTCGGCGCGGTGCCGCTCGACGGCCTCGTCGAGGCGTATGTCGACCGCGCGCCGGTTGGCGAGGCCGGTCAGGGCGTCGGTGAAGGCGAGCCTGCGGGCCTCCTCCAGGCGTTCGGTCTGCGCGATGCCGGCCGCGACGACCGCCGCGAGGACCGTGGCGAAGTCGGCGTCGAAGCGGCCGAACACCTCGGCCCCCGTCGGCCGCGCCACATACAGCTCGCCCCACGCCCGCCCGTGCAGCACGATCGGCGCGACGACGCAGCAGCCGCGGCCCCGGCGTCGTAGCGCGGCGACCCGTTGATGGCAGTAGCCGGCCCGGTCCACGGGGCCCTCGGCCGTCTCGACCCAGGCGTCCGGTTCGCCGCCCTTGGCCCACCGCTCGTGCAGGAATTCGGTGATCTCGGGGAATTGGTGCACCGGGTAGCCCTCGCCGTCGGGGAACTCCTCCTCGCCCTCGGCCAGCTCCCCGACGTTGACGAGCACCCGCAGCCGGCCGCGCTCGCGCTCCCAGACGGAGAGCGCGGCGAAGCTCCCGGACAGCGCGCGGCAGGCGCCGAGCGCCGCCGCGCGCCAGGAGTCCCGCGGGCTGCGCGCGGCGGCCATGCCCTGCGCGAGCTCCACCACGGCGCGTAGCCGAACGTCCTCACCCATCACTCCAGAGTAAGGAGTTTTCCGACATTTCGGTGAATTCGGTGCGCCGACCCGGGGTTCAAGGCCAATTGAACGTCACGCAACGTAATCAGTCGACCCGGCGGTGCGACCGCTGCTCGTCACTCGCCCGGCCACCGCGGGCTGCGCTTCTCGTTGAACGCCGCCACGCCCTCGGCCCGGTCCCCGGAGAACGCCACGGACCGCCACGCCGCGTCCTCCACCTCAAGGCCCGCCCGCATGTCGAGGCCGTGCCCGAGCCGCAGCGCCTTCTTCGACGCGCGCAGGCCGACCGGCGAGTTCACGGCGATCCGCGCGCCGAGCGCGAGCGCCTCCGCCCGGTCCGCGCCCGCCTCCACGACCTGGTCCACGAGCCCGAGCTCCCCGGCCTCGGCGGCCCGCACCCGGCGCGCCGTGAAGATCAGCTCGGCGGCCCGCGCGGCCCCGACGCGGCGCGGAAGGAGCTGCGTACCGCCGCCGCCGGGGATCACGCCGACGGACACCTCGGGAAGGCCCACGACGGCCGTCCCGTCGGCCACGATCAGATCGCAGGCGAGCGCCAGCTCGAAGCCGCCGCCGAGCGCGAAGCCGTGCACGGCGGCGATCGTCGGCATCGGCAGCTCCAGGACGCCCGTGTACGCGGCGCGGGTCACGGGCCGCTGGCGCAGCAGATCGGCGTCGGAGAAGGAGTTCCGCTCCTTGAGGTCGGCGCCGACGCAGAAGGCGCGCTCGGCGCTGGAGGTGAGGACGACGACCCGGACGTCCCGGTCGGCCGCCAGCGCCTCGCAGGCGCCGGTGATCGAGCGGGCCATGTCGCTCGACACGGCGTTCATCGCCTTCGGCCGGTCGAGCACCAGCTCGGCGACCGTCCCGCTCTCGTGGCGGCGCACCGCCACGAACTCCCCGAACCGCCGCTCGTCACTCATGACACACCCTTCCGGTTAACGCCAGTTAACCGCCAAGGTTGTCAGGTGCGCCTGGTCAGCGTCCAGGGCTCCACGACGCCGAGGCCGCGCACGGGCCGCTGCCACATGGGCTGCAGCGCGAACCGGTAGGCGGGCGGCTCCTCGCCGTCCTCCTTCGCCTGCTGCGCCTCGGCGGCGGCCTCCGCCTCGGAGGTGGGCGTCTCCCCGATCCTGATCAGTTCCTGGGCGAAGGCGCCGTCCACCAGCACGTTGTCCCGTGGCGCTATCGACGTGAGGCGGCTCGCGAGGTTCACGGTCGAGCCGAAGACATCGCCCATCCGCGTGGTGACCGTGCCGAACGCCATGCCGACGCGCAGCTCCGGCATCGTCTCGTCGTTGCTCATCGTCTCGATCAGGCGCAGCGCGATCTCGCTCGCGACGCCCGCGTCGTCGGCCGCGAACAGGACCTCGTCGCCGAGGGTCTTGACGAGCCGGCCGCCGTGCGCCGCGACGAGGTCCGCGGCGGTGGTCTCGAAGGCCTCGACGAGCTCGCCGAGCTCCTCCTCCTCCATACGACGGGTGAGCCGCGTGAACCCGACGAGGTCGGCGAAGCCGACGGCGAGCCGCCGGTCCACCATCTCCTCGTCGTCACCGGCCTGCACGACGCGGCCGGTCGCCGCGGCGAGCTGGCGCCGCCACACGTAGACGAGGAACTCCTCCAGCTCCGGCAGGAGCAGCTCCATCAGCGGGTACGTGACCTCGGTGCGGGTCATACCGGGTTCCGGGGGCTCGGTGAGGCCCTCCAGGAACGAGTCGATCTGCCATTCGGCGAGGCGCGCCGTGGTCTGTCCGGTGGAGCGGGCGACCTGGACGGCCATGGCCTCGCTGAGCAGGCCCGCTTCCACGAGGCCCGCGAGGCGCCGCAGCGCGAGCACGTCCGCCTCGGTCAGGGCCTTGGCCTGGCCGATGTCGGCGAAGCCCATGGCCCGCCAGAACCTGGAGGCGAGTTCCATGGAGACGCCCGCGCTGCGCGCCGCCTGGAACGGGGTGTATCTGCGCTCGGCCCCGAGGATGAGCCCTTCGAGCCGCAGAGCGAGCGGATCCTCGGCCTCTGCCTCTTCTGGTTCCGCTCCTTCCGGCTTCTCGGGGTCGGTGGGAGAGCCCGTGCCGGAGCCCGAGTCGTCGACGGTCACGCCTGCTGCCCTTCCGATCTGCCGCGGTCAGGTATCGACCGGGCTCAACTCTACGGCAGCACCTGTGCCCCACGTCACTCCGTCCGCTTCCGGGTGGCGTCGGCCCGGAGGCTCCGGTGGTACGTGCCTACGCAGGTCGCAGGTGCACGATGTCGCCCGCGCCGACCGCCTCCCGGCCCCCGCCCTCCGCGGCGATCACGAGACGGCCGTCGCCGTCCACGGCCACCGCCTCGCCGACCAGGTCCCGGTCGCCCGGCAGGATCGCCCGGACCTGGCGGCCGAGCGTGGCGCAGCCCGCCGCGTACGCCTCCTGCAACCGGGACAGGGCGGGGTCGCCCTCGGCCGCGCACCACTCGACGTACCACTTCTCCAGGGACCGCAGCACGGCCCGCAGCACCGGTTCGCGGTCGGCGACCTTCGCCCCGGCGAGGGTGAGCGAACCGGCCGTCGGGACGGGCAGTTCGTCGGCGCGCAGCGACACGTTGAGGCCGACGCCGAGCACGACGGCGTCAGGGCCTGCCCGCTCCAGGAGGATGCCGCCGGCCTTGCGCTCCTCGCCGTCGACCGTGAGCAGCACGTCGTTCGGCCACTTCAGGGCCGTGTCGACACCGGCCGCCGAGGACAGCGCCGTGGCGACCGCGACCCCGGTGAGCAGCGGCAGCCACCCCCACCGCTCGACCGGCACCTCGTGCTCCCCCGGCTTGAGCAGCACCGAGAAGAACAGGCCCGAGCGCGGCGGCGCCGACCAGCTCCGGTCGAGCCGCCCGCGCGCCGCGCTCTGCTCCTCGGCGACGAGCACGGTGCCCTCCGCGACGGGGCCCTGCGAGGCCCGCCGCACCAGATCCGTGTTGGTGGACCCCGTGCGGGGCACCACCTCCACGGACGACCAGAGGCCGCCGTCCCGGAGCAGGGACCGGCGGAGCCCGGCCTCGGCCAGGGGCGGTCGGTCCAGGTCGGACCAGGGGTTTGCGGGTACGTCTGAACCATCTCGCGGCGTCATGCAACCCAGCCTAGGTGTGGCAAAGACCGCACTGCTGAACGGTATTCAGGCCACTACGCTACGAATCAGTAGCCCCACTCCCCTTTACCAACCGTCCCCGTGAGCAGCGTCGAAGCAGGCAGGGAGCCGCATCCCGATGTCCGAGTTGGAACAGCCGACAGCGCAGATCGACATCCACACCACCGCAGGCAAGATCGAGGATCTGCGGCGCCGGATCGACGAGGCGACCCACGCCGGGTCCGCCCGCGCGGTCGAAAAGCAGCACGCCAAGGGCAAGTTGACCGCACGTGAGCGGATCGAGCTGCTGCTCGACGAGGACTCCTTCGTGGAGCTGGACGAGTTCGCCCGGCACCGGTCGACGGACTTCGGCCTCGACGCCAACAAGCCGTACGGCGACGGCGTCGTGACCGGTTACGGCACCGTGGACGGCCGCCCGGTCGCCGTGTTCTCGCAGGACTTCACGGTCTTCGGCGGGGCCCTCGGCGAGGTCTTCGGGCAGAAGATCATGAAGGTGATGGACTTCGCGCTGAAGACCGGCTGTCCGGTCATCGGCATCAACGACTCCGGCGGCGCCCGCATCCAGGAGGGCGTCATGGCCCTCGGCATGTACGGGGAGATCTTCCGCCGCAATACGCACGCGTCCGGTGTCATCCCGCAGATCTCACTGGTCGTGGGCCCCTGCGCGGGCGGCGCCGTGTACTCCCCCGCCATCACCGACTTCACGGTCATGGTCGACCAGACCTCGCACATGTTCATCACGGGCCCCGACGTCATCAAGACGGTCACCGGTGAGGACGTCGGCTTCGAGGAGCTGGGCGGCGCCCGCGCGCACAACACGCGCTCCGGTGTCGCGCACCACATGGCGGGCGACGAGAAGGACGCGATCGAGTACATCAAGTCGCTGCTGTCCTACCTGCCGTCGAACAACCTGAGCGAGCCGCCCTCCTTCCCGGAGGAGGCCGACCTCGCGCTCACCGACGAGGACCGCGAGCTCGACACCCTCATCCCGGACAGCGCGAACCAGCCGTACGACATGCGCACGGTGATCGAGCACGTCGTGGACGACGCCGACTTCTTCGAGACGCAGTCGCTGTTCGCGCCGAACATCATCACGGGCTTCGGCCGCGTCGAGGGCAGCCCGGTCGGCATCGTCGCCAACCAGCCGATGCAGTTCGCCGGCTGCCTCGACATCCACGCCTCCGAGAAGGCCGCGCGGTTCGTCCGCACGTGTGACGCCTTCAACGTGCCGGTGCTGACGTTCGTCGACGTCCCCGGCTTCCTGCCGGGCGTCGAGCAGGAGCACGAGGGCATCATCCGGCGCGGCGCCAAGCTGATCTACGCGTACGCCGAGGCGACCGTCCCGCTCATCACGATCATCACGCGCAAGGCCTTCGGCGGCGCGTACGACGTCATGGGCTCCAAGCACCTGGGCGCCGACCTCAACCTGGCCTGGCCCACCTCGCAGATCGCCGTCATGGGCGCGCAGGGCGCGGTCAACATCCTGCACCGCAAGACCATCGCGGCGGCCGACGACGTCGAGGCCACCCGCGCGGAGCTGATCCAGCAGTACGAGGACACCCTCCTCAACCCGTACACGGCGGCCGAGCGCGGCTACATCGACGCCGTGATCATGCCCTCCGACACCCGCTCCCACGTGGTGCGCGGCCTGCGTCAGCTGCGTACGAAGCGGGAATCACTGCCCCCGAAGAAGCACGGCAACATCCCGCTGTAAGGAGCGCCGCTGTGATGATCAAGGTCGTACGGGGCAATCCGACCCCCGAGGAGCTGGCCGCCGCACTGGCGGTGGTCCAGGCGCGCGCCGCGGCGGTCCCGGACGCCCCGGCCGCGGCGGCGGACCGGGACGCGTGGTCCGACCCGTCCCGGATCGCCCGGCACCGGATGCCCGCTCCGGGGGCGTCGAGCTGGTCCCGGACGTACTGGCCCGCGTGATCGCCCACGGGCCCGGGTGAATTAGTCCTTTCGTAGCGGGGCGCCTGAGTACGCGTACTCAGGCGCCCCGCCCCCGCGCGCACCGCCCTTCGTGATGTGGAGTGGGCAGACCCCGAAGACGAGCCCCCCGAGGGGCTCCGCG
>NZ_JBHWKQ010000024.1:8789-110062 GCF_042730865.1 Streptomyces sp. NPDC059897
CCCGGCCCCCCCCCGCCCGCCCCCTCCCCCCCCCGCGGGGCGCGTCTTTTTACTTTGGCGGGGGGGGGGCCGCCTCATCCCCCCCACCCCCCCCCCCCCGCCCGCGCGCGCAGCACCATGCTGTATGTGCTGTGGTCAGACCCCGATGACGAGCCCCCAGAGGAGCTCCGCGAAACGCAGGCGATGCTGCGGCGCGCGGGCTTTGTGCTGGCCCTGGCCATGGTCGTCATGTTCCTGATGCTGGGGACCGCGTGAGGCGGCCGGGGAATGCCCGGCGCCACCCTGGATAACCTGAGCCGCATGACTGCTCCACGCCGCCTGATCCTGGCCTCCCAGTCCCCCGCCCGCCTCGGCCTGCTGCGGCAGGCCGGGTTCGCCCCCGAGGTGATCGTCAGCGGGGTCGACGAGGACGCCGTGACGGCCCCGACGCCCGCCGAACTCGCCCTCGCGCTCGCCGAGGCCAAGTCCTCCGTGGTCGCGGCGCGGCCGGAGGCGCACGGCGCCGTCGTCATCGGCTGCGACTCCGTGCTCGACCTCGACGGCGAGGCGCTCGGCAAGCCGGCCGACGCCGAGGAGGCCACGGCCCGCTGGAAGTCGATGCGCGGCCGCGCGGGCACGCTGCAGACGGGCCACTGCGTGTACGACACGGCGAGCGGCCGGTACGCCTCGGGCACCGCCTCCACCGTCGTCCGCTTCGGCGAGCCGAGCGACGCGGAGATCGCCGCGTACGTGGCGACGGGCGAACCCCTCTACGTCGCGGGCGCGTTCACCCTGGACGGTCGCTCGGCCCCGTTCATCGACGGCATCGACGGCGACCACGGCAACGTGATCGGACTCTCGCTGCCGCTGGTGCGCCGCCTCCTCGCCGAACTGGGCATCGGCATCACGGAGTTGTGGGCGCCGGCGGAGTAGCGGGCCCGTTCTGCGCGGGGCTGTCCCCCGGCGTCTCCCGCTCCCCCTGCTCGTGCCGGTCGTACGCCACCAGCGTGAGCACGAGCAGGGCGAGCACGACCATCATGAACACGAAGCTGAACCAGCCCACCAGGCTGATCGAGAAGGCGCCGAGCAGGCCGTGCACGACGGCGACGCTGATCAGCAGGATCCGCGCGATCCCGGCCGGCGCCCGGTCGACGATCGCGGTGCGCGCGAGCACGATCCCGCACAGCACCAGGTAGAGCCCGAACAGGCCGCCCGCGATCCACGCGCCCACCGACATCGCCCGCGGGTCGAGCCCGGCGAGGGACATGTCCTGGTTGTCGACCACGAGCCCGAGGAACCAGTTCAGGAGCACGATCCCGAACGCCTCCGCGAACAACACGATCGCGGCAACCCACGCCACCGGCCTGCGAGCCACCGGCCCCCACCCACTTCCACTGACTGTTACCGCTAGTACGGCCAAGACATCCCGAACGCTACTAACGGGTAAACCTCCGTACAAGGGTTCTGCAGAAGGCAAAGAATCGTTGGGCCATTCGTAGGGACTCCACAAAGAATGCCGACGGGCCGCAGCGCGGTCTCACAGAGACCTTGGCCACAGAGGCGGGCTAGGGTTGCGGTGAGGGATCGCGCGTATCCAGGCGCGACAAGGGATTTCACCTACCAGGTGACCCCCGGGTGACAGTGCGTGTGGGCAAGCTCACGCCCGGGGACGCCTCGTGGGTCCGTGTCGGCAGTCCCTAAACTCAGCTTGTTTCAGTGAGTCAAGCTTCACGGTGACCCGCCGACCGCCCCGGCTCGGGCGACCACGGCCGGGGGTCCGGGGGATGCCCCCGGGAAGACACAGCAAGGAGGGAGCCATCGTGCGCAAGGTGCTCATCGCCAACCGTGGCGAAATCGCTGTCCGCGTGGCCCGGGCGTGCCGGGACACGGGGATCGCGAGCGTTGCCGTCTACGCCGAGCCGGACCGGGACGCTCTGCACGTCCGTGCGGCCGACGAGGCGTTCGCCCTTGGCGGGGACACCCCGGCCACCAGCTACCTGGACATCGCCAAGGTGCTCCAGGCGGCGAAGGACTCCGGCGCGGACGCCATCCACCCCGGCTACGGATTCCTGTCGGAGAACGCCGAGTTCGCCCAGGCCGTCCTCGACGCCGGGCTGATCTGGATCGGCCCGCCCCCGCACGCCATCCGCGACCTCGGTGACAAGGTCGCGGCGAGGCACATCGCGCAGCGCGCGGGCGCCCCGCTCGTCGCCGGTACGCCGGACCCGGTCGAGGGCGCCGACGAGGTCGTCGCGTTCGCCGAGGAGCACGGCCTGCCGATCGCGATCAAGGCCGCCTTCGGTGGCGGCGGCCGCGGCCTGAAGGTCGCCCGCACCCTCGAAGAGGTGCCCGAGCTGTACGAGTCCGCGGTGCGCGAGGCGGTCGCCGCCTTCGGTCGCGGCGAGTGCTTCGTGGAGCGCTACCTCGACAAGCCGCGCCACGTCGAGACGCAGTGCCTGGCCGACCAGCACGGCAACGTCGTGGTCGTCTCCACCCGTGACTGCTCGCTGCAGCGCCGCCACCAGAAGCTGGTGGAGGAGGCCCCGGCCCCGTTCCTCTCGGACGCCCAGCTGGAGCAGCTCTACTCGTCGTCGAAGGCGATCCTCAAGGAGGCCGGCTACGTCGGCGCCGGCACGGTCGAGTTCCTCGTCGGCGCGGACGGCACGATCTCCTTCCTGGAGGTCAACACCCGTCTCCAGGTCGAGCACCCGGTCACCGAGGAGGTCGCCGGCATCGACCTCGTGCGCGAGATGTTCCGCATCGCCGACGGCGAGGAGCTCGGCTACGGCGACCCCGAACTGCGCGGCCACTCCTTCGAGTTCCGCATCAACGGCGAGGACCCGGGACGGAACTTCCTGCCGGCCCCCGGCACCGTCACCAAGTTCGACCCGCCGGCCGGCCCCGGTGTCCGTCTGGACGCGGGCGTCGAGTCCGGCTCGGTCATCGGCCCGGCCTGGGACTCCCTGCTCGCGAAGCTGATCGTCACGGGCCGCACCCGCAAGGAGGCCCTGCAGCGGGCCTCGCGCGCGCTCGCCGAGTTCGAGGTCGAGGGCATGGCCACCGCCATCCCCTTCCACCGCAAGGTGGTCACCGACCCGGCGTTCGCCCCCGAACTGACCGGCAGCGAGGACCCGTTCACGGTCTTCACCCGCTGGATCGAGACCGAGTTCGTCAACGACATCGAGCCGTTCGCCGCCCCGGCGCCCGGTGACGAGGAGGACGAGGCGGGCCGCGAGAACATCGTCGTCGAGGTCGGCGGCAAGCGTCTCGAGGTCTCCCTCCCGGCGGGCATGGGCATGTCCCTGGCCCGCACCGGCCTGAACGCGGGCGCCAAGCCGAAGCGCCGCGCCGCCAAGAAGTCCGGCTCCGCCGCCTCCGGCGACACCCTCGCCTCCCCGATGCAGGGCACGATCGTCAAGGTCGCGGTCGAGGAGGGCCAAGAGGTCAAGGAGGGCGACCTCGTCGTCGTCCTGGAGGCCATGAAGATGGAACAGCCCCTGAACGCCCACAAGTCGGGCACCGTCAAGGGCCTCTCCGCCGAGATCGGCGCGTCCCTCACCTCGGGCGCCGCCATCTGCGAGATCAAGGACTGACACCGCATACGGCGTACGCCGAGGGCCCGTCAACCGGCACACCGGTCGACGGGCCCTCGGCCGTTCACTCCTGCTCAGCGGCGAACGCGTGCATCCGCTGCCACTCGGTGGAGTCGCCGCGGCCTCCGGACCGGCGGTATCGGCCTGCGGTGGCGATCCCTCCGCACCGCCGCGGTCCCGCCATCGGGCATCCTTGAAGTCCTGCGTCCGCGCACGCCCAGGGAGGCCCGATGACGACAGCCGAGCACGATCGCTCGCGCCGCATGCGCGCCGACGCGCGCCGCAATTACGAGCGGCTGCTCGCGCAGGCCCGGATCGCCTTCGCCGAGCACGGCACGGGCGCCTCCCTGGAGGAGGTGGCCCGCGGGGCCGGGGTCGGCATCGGCACGCTGTACCGGCACTTCCCCAACCGGCACGCGCTGATGAGCGCCGTCTTCGAGGAGGCGGTGAGCGAACTGCTCGCCCGCTCCCGGGCGCTGCTCGACGCTCCGCAGCCCTGTACGGCGCTCGTGACCTGGCTGCGCGAGATCATCACGCACGCGAGCGAGTACCGGGGGCTGTCCCGCGCCCTCATGTCGGCCTCGCAGGACGCGAGTTCGGCGCTGGCCCGGTGCAGCGATCCGATGCGGGAGGCCGGCCAGGCGCTGCTCTCGCGGGCGCAGCGGGCGGGGGCGGTGCGGGAGGACGTCTCCATGACGGACCTCCTTCAGCTCACGAACGCGATCGCCCTCGCGGCGGAGGAGACTCCGTCGGACCCGGCGCTGGCGGATCGGCTGCTGCGCCTCACGCTCCGCGGCATCACCGATTGACCGGCACCATGGTTGCGCTCCTGGGGCTCCGCCCCAGACCCCGCTGCTCAATCGCCGCAGGGGCTTGATTGGCACAGCCGCTCGGCAGGCCCGCGCCGGGTGGTCCTTTTAAGCCCCTCCGGCGATTGAGGAGCGGGGTCCGGGGCGGAGCCCCGTGGGCGCAACGCCGGGTGGGCGGAACATCACCGGCGGCGAAGATCGGCCACCCGGGCCGAGCGCTCGGGCGGGGCGTCCAGGGAGGCTGAGCGCAACGGGTGCCCCCCGGAGGGAATCCGCCGCTGCCCCGGCAAGGGCACATCCCGGCGTGCCTGGCGCGCCGGGACGGATTCACCGCCCCCGGTAGGGTCCTCCGCCCCGGCTCCCGCGACAGCGACCTGCACGCCCTGATCGGCCAGCGCCTGAAGCTCCGTCGCCGCCCGGTCGTCGTGCGCCGGCGGTTCGTCCGTCACGAGCCGCGTGATCACATCGGTCGGCACGGTCTGGAACATGGTGTCCGTACCGAGCTTGGAGTGGTCCGCGAGGACGACGACCTCGGACGCGGCCTGGACGAGCGCCCGGTCGACGGACGCCGACAGCATGTTGGACGTGGACAGGCCGCGCTCGGCGGTCAGGCCACTGCCGGACAGGAAGGCGCGCGAGACTCTCAGGCCCTGCAGGGACTGCTCCGCCCCGCTGCCCACCAGCGCGTAGTTGGAACCCCGCAGCGTGCCACCTGTCATGACGACCTCGACCCTGTTGGCATGGGCGAGCGCCTGTGCCACCAGGAGGGAGTTGGTGACGACGGTCAGGCCCGGCACACGCGCGAGCCGGCGGGCCAGCTCCTGCGTGGTCGTCCCCGCGCCCACCACGATGGCCTCGCCCTCTTCGACGAGACCCGCGGCGAGATCGGCGATGGCCGTCTTCTCTGCGGTCGCGAGATGTGACTTCTGCGGAAAGCCGGACTCCCGCGTGAATCCGCCCGGCAATACCGCACCGCCGTGCCGGCGGTCGAGGAGTCCTTCTGCCTCCAGTGCGCGCACGTCCCGCCGTACGGTCACTTCAGAGGTCTGGACGACGCGGGCGAGCTCACGGAGCGAAACCGCTCCGTTGGCTCGCACCATTTCGAGGATCAATTGACGACGTTCTGCAGCGAACACGAAACTGACAGTAACCCCAACGACCGTCTGCTTTCAGCAGTTTGCGCCGAATTACAGATTCTGTTCGCACAGGAACCGTGGAAGTGGTATAGGCGCGAACCAATGCCTACCCGTCCCGCCTATGCCCCCCGCATGGGCCGCAACTCACCGTGACCTGCGGCCCGTTGCCGGAAATCAGCTCTCTTCGGCGATCTTCCGCGTGTGCAGCTGGCGGGCCACCTCGGCGATCGAGCCCGACAGCGAGGGGTACACGGTGAACGTGTTCGCGATCTGCTCGACCGTCAGATTGTTGTCGACCGCGATCGAGATGGGATGGATCAGTTCCGAAGCGCGCGGCGCGACGACCACTCCGCCGACCACGATGCCCGTGCCCGGACGGCAGAAGATCTTGACGAAGCCGTCCCTGATGCCCTGCATCTTCGCGCGCGGGTTGCGCAGCAGCGGCAGCTTGACGACGCGGGCGTCGATCTTGCCCGAGTCGACGTCGGCCTGCGTGTAGCCGACGGTCGCGATCTCCGGGTCGGTGAAGACGTTCGACGAGACCGTCTTGAGGTTCAGCGGCGTCACCGCGTCGCCCAGGAAGTGGTACATCGCGATGCGGCCCTGCATGGCGGCGACGGACGCGAGGGCGAACACGCCGGTCACGTCGCCGGCCGCGTACACGCCGGGAGCGGTCGTGCGGCTGACCTTGTCGGTCCAGATGTGGCCCGACTCCTTGACCTTGACGCCCGCTTCCTCCAGGCCGAGCCCCTCGCTGTTGGGGACGGCGCCGACCGCCATCAGGCAGTGCGTGCCGGAGATGACCCGGCCGTCGGAGAGCGTGACCTCGACCCGGTCGCCGACGCGCTTGGCGGAGGCGGCGCGCGAGCGGGCCATGACGTTCATGCCGCGGCGCCGGAACACGTCCTCCAGGACGGCCGCGGCGTCCGGGTCCTCGCCCGGGAGCACGCGGTCGCGGGAGGAGACGAGGGTGACCTTGGAGCCGAGCGCCTTGTAGGCACCGGCGAACTCGGCGCCGGTGACACCGGAACCGACCACGATGAGCTCCTCGGGGAGCTCGTCCAGGTCGTACACCTGCGTCCAGTTGAGGATCCGCTCGCCGTCGGGCTGCGCGTCGGCCAGCTCGCGCGGATGCCCGCCGGTGCACAGCAGCACGGCGTCGGCGACGAGGGTCTCCTCGCTGCCGTCGGCCGCGGTGACGACCACCTTGCGGGAGCCGTCGAGCGCCTGCTGGCCGTCGAGGCGGCCCTTGCCGCGCAGCACGCGCGCGCCCGCGCGGGTGACGGAAGCGGTGATGTCGTGGGACTGGGCGAGCGCGAGGCGCTTCACACGGCGGTTGACCTTGCCGAGGTCCACGCCGACGACGCGGGCCGGGCTGTCCGGGTCGGGGGTGTCGTCCTCGACGATGATGCCGAGCTCTTCATAAGAAGAGTCGAAGGTGGTCATCACCTCGGCCGTGGCGATCAGAGTCTTCGACGGCACGCAGTCGGTGAGCACCGACGCCCCGCCGAGGCCGTCGCAGTCGACGACGGTCACCTCCGCGCCGAGGGACGCGGCCACCAACGCCGCCTCGTATCCGCCAGGTCCGCCACCGATGATCACGATCCGAGTCACATGCCCCATTGTCCCGCACGCTTCAAGCCCGCACCGAGCCGGGGCCCCCGTCCGGGCCACTCGCGCGCGCGGGCTGCGCGTATCTCCTCTTAAGAGGGGTGCTTCCGTTACTCACGAGACACCTGGGTCCACTGACGTACGCTCGGTCCCATGTCGCTCTACGCCGCGTACGCCGGCAATCTCGACGCGCGGCTCATGACGCGCCGCGCCCCGCACTCGCCGCTGCGCGCGACCGGCTGGCTGAACGGCTGGCGGCTCACGTTCGGGGGCGAGCACATGGGCTGGGAGGGCGCACTCGCCACGATCGTCGAGGCGCCGCGTTCACAGGTCTTCGTCGCGCTGTACGACATCGCTCCGATGGACGAGGAGTCGATGGACCGCTGGGAGGGTGTCGGACTCGACATCTACCGGCGGATGCGGGTCCGCGTGGACACCCTGGAGGGCGAGGAGCCCGCGTGGCTCTACGTACTGAACGGGTACGAGGGCGGTCTCCCCTCGGCGCGGTACCTGGGCGAGATCGCCGACGCGGCCGAGTCGGCGGGCGCGCCGCACGACTACGCGATGGAGCTGCGCAAGCGCCCCTGCTGACGGCGCACGGAAGCGCTTCCCGCGCCCTCGTTCGTCGGAAACGACAAAGCAACGATCACAAGGACGTGACCTCCGACATCTACGCGCGTAGGCAACGACAGGCTACCCTCGTCGGCGTGAACGCTTCTCTTACTCCGGACAACGTCCTGGCCGACCCGTACGCAGCCGCCGACGCCGCCGCCGCGCGGCTGCGCGAGCTGACGGGCGCCGAGACCCACGACGTCGCCCTCGTGATGGGCTCGGGCTGGGCACCCGCCGCCGAGGCACTGGGCGAGCCCGCCGCCGAGTTCCCCTTCACCGAGCTGCCCGGTTTCACCGGCGCCGCGGTGGCGGGCCACGGCGGCACGGTCCGCTCGTACCAGGTCGGCGAGAAGCGCGCCCTGGTCTACCTGGGCCGTACGCACTACTACGAGGGCCGTGGCGTCGCCGCGGTCGCGCACGGCGTGCGCACCGCCGCCGCCGCGGGCTGCAAGACCATCGTGCTCACCAACGGCTGCGGTGGCCTGCGCCAGGGCATGCGCCCCGGCCAGCCGGTGCTCATCTCCGACCACATCAACCTGACGGCGGCCTCCCCGATCGTCGGCGCCAACTTCGTCGACCTCACCGACCTGTACTCGCCGCGGCTGCGCGCGCTGTGCCAGGAGATCGACCCGAGCCTGGAAGAGGGCGTCTACGCCCAGTTCCCCGGCCCGCACTACGAGACCCCCGCCGAGGTCCGGATGGCCGGCATCCTCGGCGCCGACCTGGTCGGCATGTCCACCACCCTGGAGGCCATCGCGGCCCGTGAGGCGGGCGCCGAGGTCCTCGGCATCTCCCTGGTGACGAACCTGGCGGCGGGCCTGTCCGGCGAGCCCCTCAACCACGAAGAGGTCCTCCAGGCGGGCCGCGACTCCGCCACCGCCATGGGCGACCTGCTGACCAAGGTCCTCGCGAAGATCTGATCCCCGGCCCGGCTCCTGGTGGATCACCCTCGTACCCGTACGTCTGAAGGAATGCGAACCGTGACCGTATCTGGCAGCGAACTGCTCGACCGGGCGAAGACCTGGCTGGCGGAGGACCCGGACCCGGAGACCCGCGAGGAGCTGGCCAAGCTCATCGAGGCGGACGATCTGGAAGCGATCGGCGAGCGCTTCGCGGGCACGCTCCAGTTCGGCACCGCAGGGCTCCGCGGCGAGCTGGGCGCGGGCCCGATGCGGATGAACCGCGCGGTGGTCATCCGCGCGGCCGCAGGCCTCGCCGCGTATCTGAAGGCCAAGGGGCAGACGGACGGGCCGGTCGTCATCGGCTACGACGCGCGGTACAAGTCGGCGGACTTCGCACGCGACACGGCGGCGGTGATGGTGGGGGCCGGGCTGCGCGCCGCGGTCCTCCCCCGCCCGCTGCCCACCCCCGTGCTCGCCTTCGCCATACGGCACCTGGGCGCGGTCGCGGGCGTCGAGGTCACGGCCTCGCACAACCCGCCGCGCGACAACGGCTACAAGGTGTACCTCGGCGACGGCTCGCAGATCGTGCCGCCCGCCGACGCGGAGATCGCCGCCGAGATCGCCGCGGTGGCGTCGCTGCACGACGTGCCGCGCGCGGAGTCCGGCTGGCAGACGCTGGGCGAGGACGTCCTGGAGGCGTATCTCGCCCGTACGGACGCGGTCCTCGCGCCCGGCTCGGCCCGCGGCGCCCGCACCGTCTACACGGCGATGCACGGCGTCGGTAAGGACACCCTCCTCGCCGCCTTCGCCCGCGCGGGCTTCCCCGAGCCGGTGCTCGTGCCGGAACAGGCCGAGCCCGACCCGGACTTCCCCACGGTCGCGTTCCCGAACCCGGAGGAGCCCGGGGCGATGGACCTGTCCTTCGCCACGGCCCGCGCGCAGGGCGAGACCCCGGACCTGATCATCGCCAACGACCCGGACGCGGACCGCTGCGCCGTCGCCGTGCCGGACGGCGGCGACTGGCGGATGCTGCGCGGCGACGAGGTGGGCGCGCTCCTCGCGGCGCACCTGGTGAAGCGGGGCGTGAGCGGCGTACTCGCCGAGTCGATCGTGTCGTCCTCGCTGCTCGGCCGGATCGCCGAGGCGGCCGGACTGCCGTACGAGGAGACGCTGACCGGCTTCAAGTGGATCGCCCGCGTCGAGGGCCTGCGCTACGGCTACGAGGAGGCGCTCGGCTACTGCGTCGACCCCGAGGGCGTGCGCGACAAGGACGGCATCACGGCGGCGCTGCTCGTGACCGAGCTGGCGAGCGAGCTGAAGGCCCAGGGCCGTACGCTCCTCGACGCGCTCGACGACCTGGCGCTCGCGCACGGGCTGCACGCCACGGACCAGTTGAGCGTGCGGGTCGAGGACCTGTCGGTGATCGCGGACGCGATGAGCCGTCTGCGGGAGGCTCCGCCGGTGGAGCTGGCCGGGCTCGCGGTGACCCGCGCGGACGACCTCTCCGAGGGGGAGGGCGGGCTGCCGCCCACGGACGGTCTCCGGTACACCCTCGACGGGGCGCGGGTCGTGGTGCGGCCGTCGGGGACGGAGCCGAAGTTGAAGTGCTACCTGGAGGTCGTGGTGGCGGTCGCCGACCGGGCGGCGCTGCCGGCTGCGCGGGCCACTGCCGTGGAGCGGTTGGCGTCCCTGAAGCGGGACCTCTCCGTTGCGGCCGGGATCTAGTTCGGCGTAGTCCGTGGTTGCGGTCTCGGGGCTCTGCCCCGGACCCCGCGCCTCAAACGCCGGCGGGGCTTGATCGGCCCGCCCGTGTGGCTAGCCCAGTGCGATGAGGACCACAAGGAGTACGGCGCCCGCGAACGCCGGGGCGATGATTTCGTAGGCCCAGCGGGTGGTGGGCGTGCCCTGGGAGGTTTCGGCCTCTGCGCGGGTGCCGTGGAGTTCGCGGAGTTCGTCCATGATCTGGTCGCCGGGCGAGCGCGGCTCGGTCACCGGGAGGCCGCTGGCCCCCGTGGGCGTACGGCCGCCCTTGGTCGCGCGCAGCTGCTGGCGCTGCGCCTTGCGCCGGCCGCGCAGCGACACCGGGATGGACCAGAGCTGGTACTTGGTGCCCGCCTCGTCGAAGACCTCGTTCGAGTACCCGGACCTGAAGCCCGAGACCGCGGCCCACGGCAGCGTGATGTCACGGAACGGGTTGCGCACGCGCAGCCGGTCCTCGTTCCCGAAGACGGCCGGCCGGATCGTGAACGCGACGACGATCGGCACCACGAACAGCAGCACGGCGAGCACCGTCCAGGGCGTCCGCCCCTCCCCGTTGACCACCGCGTCGCCGCCCAGCCAGGCGCCCATCAGGATCAGCGCGACACCACCGGCGATACCGGCGGGAGACCGATAGATCCGGTCAGGTGCCTGCGGGGGCGTGGTCTGGCTGCTCGTCATGGCTCGATTGTGCACGACCCGTCAAGACCCGTAGCAATCAGCGGGGCCAGGTAGGCCCCGCACGGTGCCGCGAACCGTAAACCCCGACCTGTACAAGCCGCTACGCGCGTAGATATGCTCCCCTCGTGACCATGCCCAGTTCTGCACCCGCACCCGCTCTCAGCGACGTCACCGCGTCCGACAGCACGCTGCGCCGCTTCCTGCACGGGTTGCCCGGCGTCGACGCGGTCGGCCTGGAGGCGCGCGCCGCTTCGCTCGGGACCCGTTCCATCAAGACCACGGCGAAGGCGTACGCCATCGACCTGGCCATCTCGATGATCGACCTGACGACCCTGGAAGGCGCCGACACCCCGGGCAAGGTCCGGGCCCTCGGCGCGAAGGCGGTCAACCCTGACCCCACGGACCGCAGCGCGCCGCGCACGGCGGCGGTCTGCGTCTATCCCGACATGGTGGCCACCGCGAAGGCCGCCGTCGCCGGTACGGACGTGAAGGTCGCCTCGGTCGCGACCGCCTTCCCGGCCGGCCGCGCCGCCCTCGAGGTCAAGCTCGGGGACGTACGGGAGGCCGTGGCCGCGGGGGCGGACGAGATCGACATGGTCATCGATCGCGGCGCCTTCCTCGCGGGCGACTACATGAAGGTCCACGACGAGATCCGCGCGGTGAAGGAGGCCTCCGGCGCCGCCCGGCTCAAGGTCATCTTCGAGACCGGCGAGCTCTCGACGTACGACAACATCCGGCGCGCGAGCTGGATCGGCATGCTGGCAGGCGCCGACTTCATCAAGACCTCGACGGGCAAGGTCGGCGTCAACGCCACCCCCGCGAACACCCTCCTCATGCTCGAAGCCGTCCGCGACTTCCGCGCCGCGACCAGGGTACAGGTCGGTGTGAAGCCCGCGGGCGGCATCCGCACCTCCAAGGACGCCGTCAAGTTCCTGGTCATCGTGAACGAGACCGCGGGCGAGGACTGGCTCGACAACCACTGGTTCCGCTTCGGCGCCTCCAGCCTCCTGAACGACCTGCTGATGCAGCGTCAGAAGCTGGCCACAGGACGCTACTCCGGTCCCGACTACGTGACGGTGGACTGATCACCATGACCAAGGCATCTGTATTCGAGTACGCGCCCGCGCCCGAGTCGCGGTCCGTCGTCGACATCGCGCCCTCCTACGGCCTCTTCATCGACGGCGAGTTCACCGAGGCCGCCGACGGCAAGGTCTTCAAGACCGTCTCCCCCGCCACCGAAGAGGTCCTCTCCGAGGTCGCGCAGGCCGGTGAGGCCGATGTCGAGCGTGCCGTGAAGGCGGCCCGCAAGGCGTTCGAGAAGTGGTCCGCGCTGCCGGGCGCCGAGCGCGGCAAGTACCTCTTCCGCATCGCCCGCATCATCCAGGAGCGCAGCCGTGAGCTGGCCGTCCTGGAGACGCTGGACAACGGCAAGCCGATCAAGGAGACCCGCGACGCGGACCTCCCCCTGGTCGCCGCGCACTTCTTCTACTACGCGGGCTGGGCCGACAAGCTCGACCACGCCGGTTTCGGCCCGAACCCGGCGCCGCTCGGCGTCGCGGGCCAGGTCATCCCGTGGAACTTCCCGCTGCTGATGCTGGCGTGGAAGATCGCCCCGGCGCTCGCGACCGGCAACACGGTCGTGCTGAAGCCCGCCGAGACGACGCCGCTGTCCGCGCTGTTCTTCGCGGACATCTGCCGTCAGGCGGGCCTGCCGAAGGGCGTCGTCAACATCCTTCCCGGATACGGCGACGCGGGCGCGGCGCTCACCGCCCATCCCGACGTGAACAAGGTCGCCTTCACCGGCTCCACGGCCGTCGGCAAGGAGATCGCCCGCACCGTCGCCGGCACCGACAAGAAGCTGACGCTCGAACTCGGCGGCAAGGGCGCGAACATCGTCTTCGACGACGCCCCGCTCGACCAGGCCGTCGAGGGCATCGTCACCGGCATCTTCTTCAACCAGGGCCAGGTCTGCTGCGCGGGCTCCCGCCTCCTCGTCCAGGAGTCGATCCAGGACGAGTTGCTCGACAGCCTGAAGCGCCGCCTGTCGACGCTCCGCCTCGGCGACCCGCTCGACAAGAACACCGACATCGGCGCCATCAACTCGGCCGAGCAGCTCGCGCGCATCACCGCGCTCACCGAGCAGGGCGAGGCCGAGGGCGCCGAGCGCTGGTCCGCGCCCTGCGAACTCCCGTCCTCCGGCTACTGGTTCGCGCCGACGCTCTTCACGAACGTCACGCAGGCGCACACCGTCGCCCGCGACGAGATCTTCGGCCCGGTCCTGTCCGTGCTCACCTTCCGCACGCCGGACGAGGCCGTCGCCAAGGCCAACAACACGCAGTACGGCCTCTCGGCGGGCATCTGGACGGAGAAGGGCTCGCGCATCCTCGCGGTCGCGAACAAGCTCCGTGCCGGGGTCGTCTGGGCCAACACGTTCAACAAGTTCGACCCGACGTCGCCGTTCGGCGGGTACAAGGAGTCGGGCTTCGGCCGCGAGGGCGGCCGCCACGGTCTGGAGGCCTACCTCGCCCCGTCGAACGAAGTGAGCGAAAAATGAGCACAGTTGAGCGTCTTTCGGTCTTCAAGACCTACAAGCTGTACGTCGGCGGGAAGTTCCCGCGTTCCGAGAGCGGCCGGGTGTACGAAGTGACCGATGGCAAGAGCGGCGAGTGGCTGGCCAACGCACCGCTGTCCTCCCGCAAGGACGCCCGTGACGCCGTGGTCGCCGCCCGCAAGGCGTTCGGCGGCTGGCAGGGCGCGACGGCGTACAACCGCGGGCAGGTGCTGTACCGCGTCGCCGAGATGCTGGAGGGCCGCCGCGAGCAGTTCGCTCGTGAGGTCGCCGAGGCGGAGGGGCTGAGCAAGTCGAAGGCCGCGGCCGTCGTGGACGCCGCGATCGACCGCTGGGTCTGGTACGCGGGCTGGACCGACAAGATCGGCCAGGTCGTCGGCGGGGCGAACCCGGTGGCGGGGCCTTATCTCAACCTGTCCACGCCCGAGCCGACGGGTGTCGTCGCCATCGTGGCGCCGCAGCTGTCGTCGTTCCTCGGCCTGGTCTCGGTGATCGCCCCGGTCATCGCGTCCGGCAACACGGCCGTCGTGATCACCAGCGAGAAGTCCCCGCTCCCCGCGCTCTCCCTCGGCGAGGTGCTCGCGACCTCGGACGTGCCCGGCGGCGTCGTGAACATCCTGTCCGGCAAGGCGGCGGAGATCGCCCCGTCGCTCGCCGCGCACCAGGACGTGAACGGCATCGACCTGACCGGCGCCGACACGGATCTGGCCAAGGAGCTGGAGATCGCCGCCGCGGACAACCTGAAGCGCGTGCGTCGTCCACAGCCTGTGGAGGACTTCGCGGCGGACCCGGGCACGGACCGTCTGACGCACTTCCTGGAGACCAAGACGGTCTGGCACCCGACGGGTTCGCTGGGCGCGTCCGGCTCCGCGTACTAGCACTCGCACGAGGGCCGACAGCGACCCCGGCTCCTCCGCCGTCCAGGAGGAGCCGGGGCCGCTGTCATGCCGGATCAGCCCGGCAGCACGCTCGTCGCGGGGCCCACCACGGGCAGTTCCTCCAGTGACGCCCCGGAGGCGATGGGCCCGGTCACCGCGGCCGTGCTGACCGGCACGAAGTCCGCGACCTGCGTGCCGATCGAGTTGTCCAGCGGGTCGACGCCCGTATTGGCCAGCGGGTCGATGGGCAGCTTCTTCAGCGTGCCGAGGCCGTTCGCGGTCGCCGAGTTGAGCGCCGTCGAGACGCCACCGACCGCCGCGTCGACGTTCTCGTCGCCGGTCTGCGTCTGCGGCAGCGGAATCGGCGCCGCGCTCGCGGAGGCGCCCCCCGCGGCGACGACCGCGCCCGCCGCGCTCACGGTGAGCCCGACGCGCATCAGGGTGCGCCGCACGGAGGAAGTGGCTTTGTGGTCTGCGTGTCGTGCCATGGTGTTCCGCCCGAAACCTTTCGCCTGTGTAATCATGTGCGTACACAGGGTAGTTGGCGTGGTGCGTGCCACAACGGCACCACGCGGGGCGGCGCCGGGGTCGCCATGCCTCACACTGGTGTCTCGTGAGTTCGCATCCTCCGATACCGACGCGGGTCGTCCTGCTCTGTGGCCCCTCGGGCTCCGGCAAGTCGTCGTTCGCCGCCCGCTCAGGGCTGCCCGTCCTGTGCCTCGACGACTTCTACAAGGAGGCGGGGGACCCCACGCTGCCGCTGGTGGAGGGCACTTCGGACATCGACTGGGACTCTCCGCTGTCCTGGGACGCCGAGGTCGCGGTCGCCGCGATCGTGGCGCTGTGCGCGAAGGGCCGCACGAGCGTTCCCGTCTACGACATCTCCGTCAGCGCGCGGGTGGGCGAGGAGACGCTGGACATCGAGCGCACGCCGCTGTTCGTCGCGGAGGGCATCTTCGCCGCGGACATCGTGGAGCGCTGCCGGGAGTTGGGCGTGCTCGCCGACGCGCTGTGCCTGCGCGGCCGCCCGTCGACGACGTTCCGCCGCCGGCTGCTGCGCGACCTCAAGGAGGGCCGCAAGTCGGTGCCGTTCCTGCTGCGGCGCGGCTGGCGCCTGATGCGCACGGAGCGGTCCATCGTGGCCCGGCAGGTGGCCCTCGGCGCGCACGCGTGCGGCAAGGAGGAGGCGCTCGGCCGGGTGGCGGCGGCCGCGGCGGGGCGTTGCGTGAAGGCTCGCGCCACGTAACCGGGCGCCTTGGGCGTGAGAGCCCGGGGCATACGGAACGGGACCGGAAAGACCCCCCGGCCTTCCGGTCCCGCCCACTCCCCCTACTGCTCCCCCGTACTTCCCCCGTGCTGAACCCCGCTCCCCCGAACAGGGCCCCGTTCCCCCCTGCCTTCAGGCGACGAGCTCGCCGAAGGACTCCTCCTGGTCACGGCCGAAGCTCAGCACCTCGTCCTCGCGCAGTCGCCGCAGCGAGCGCCAGATGCTGGACTTCACCGTGCCCACGCTGATGTCGAGGATCTCCGCGATCTCCGGGTCCGTGCGGCCCTCGTAGTAACGAAGGACCAGCATGGTGCGCTGGAGTTCGGGCAGCCGGGCCAGCGCCTGCCACAGGACCGCGCGCAGCTCGGTGCCGCGCATCGCGTCCGTGTCGCCGGCCGTCTCCGGCAGCTCCTCGGTCGGGTACTCGTTCAGCTTGCGGCGGCGCCACGCGCTGATGTGCAGGTTCGTCATGGTGCGGCGGAGGTAGCCCCCGACCGCGGCCTTGTCACTGATCCGGTCCCAGGCCCGGTACGTCGAGAACAGCGCGCTCTGCAGCAGGTCCTCGGCCTCAAAGCGGTCCCCGGTCAGGTGGTAGGCGGTGGCGTACAGGGAGGCGCGGCGCTCCTGGACGTAAGCCGTGAACTCGGCCTCCGACAAGGACGTCCGGCGCTGCTCCCCCGAGTCCTCCCTGTACGCGGCTCCCCCGTGGCCCCCCTCGGTGATCGTTTCCCGTGCGTCAACCACCGTCATGAGCCCGGTGTGCTGACGCCCGGTGCCGCGAGCGCACCCCCGCCCGCTCACGGCACCGGACTTCTCGTGACGCTCGGAAACCACTCGGCCCATGTCGTGCAGACGCGTGACAACCGCGCTTGAGGTGGTGCTGTGCAGCGTGTTCATCTCGCGCCCCCCGTCGTGGAGTACCGAATACTTCTGCGTCGTCGTCGCGGTGCTTCTTCGCGATGACCAAAAGCTTGCCGGGCCGAGTTCATGACGGTGTCCGTCGACTGTCACAGGCCTGTCACAGCGGCTCCCGCAATAGGGAGCGGAGGTGGAGGAAGCGCCCCGGCCGGGCCTTGTCCGGGCCGCTTCCCCGCACCTGACGCGCACACTCGGTCGAACTGAAGGCCTCTGATGGGCCAGAATGGCGCTTGTGCCTTCCCTGTTGCTGATCGAGGACGACGACGCCATCCGTACGGCCCTGGAGCTGTCACTTACGCGCCAGGGCCACCGGGTCGCCACCGCTGCCACCGGAGAGGACGGTCTGAAGTCGCTGCGCGAGCAGCGGCCCGATCTGATCGTCCTCGATGTGATGCTGCCCGGCATCGACGGTTTCGAGGTGTGCCGGCGCATCCGGCGCACCGACCAACTGCCGATCATCCTGCTGACCGCGCGCAGCGACGACATCGACGTCGTGGTGGGTCTCGAGTCCGGTGCCGACGACTATGTCGTGAAGCCGGTGCAGGGGCGCGTGCTCGACGCGCGGATCCGGGCCGTGCTGCGGCGCGGCGAGCGGGAGGCCAACGACGCCGCGACGTTCGGCTCGCTGGTGATCGACCGTGCCGCAATGACGGTGACGAAGAACGGCGAGGACCTGCAACTGACGCCGACCGAGCTGCGGCTGCTGCTCGAACTGAGCCGGCGGCCCGGACAGGCGCTGTCCCGGCAGCAGTTGCTGCGCCTGGTGTGGGAGCACGACTACCTCGGTGACTCGCGGCTGGTCGACGCGTGCGTGCAGCGGCTGCGCGCGAAGGTCGAGGACGTGCCGTCGTCGCCGACCCTGATCCGTACGGTGCGCGGGGTGGGCTACCGGCTGGACACGCCTCAGTGACCAAGCCGCACGACAAGCTCCGGGGCGCCGCCGCGGCCAAGAAGACCCTCCTCGCCGGCCTGCGCTTCACGAGCCTGCGGCTGCGCCTGGTCGTCGTGTTCGCGCTCGTGGCCCTGACGGCCGCGGTGTCCGCGTCGGGGATCGCGTACTGGCTCAATCGCGAGGCCGTGCTGACGCGCACGCAGGACTCGGCGCTCAGCGACTTCAAGCAGGAGATGCAGAACCGGGCGGCGGCGCTTCCCGAGCAGCCCACGCAGGGCGAGTTGCAGCACGCGGCGAACCTGATGGCGGGCAGCAGCCAGCACTTCAGCGTGATGCTCATGGCGAAGGACGAGAACGGCCGCCGGGTCGTGGGCAATTCCGACCTGGACGCCTTCACCGTCGCCGACGTGCCGAAGTCGCTGCAGGACGCGGTCACCGAGAAGCAGCCGATCAACGGCGGCAACAAGCACGCGTACCACCTGTACTGGCAGCGCATCACGCAGGACGACACCCCGTACCTGGTCGGCGGCGCCACCGTGGACGACGGGCCGACCGGTTACATGCTCAAGTCCCTGGAGCCGGAGGCCAAGGACCTCGGCTCGCTCGCCTGGTCGCTCGGCATCGCCACCGCGCTCGCCCTCATCGGCTCCGCGCTGCTCGCGCAGGCCGCCGCGACGACGGTGCTCAAGCCCGTGCACCGGCTCGGCGTCGCCGCGCGCCGCCTCGGCGAGGGCAAGCTCGACACGCGGCTGCGCGTCTCCGGCACGGACGAACTCGCGGAGCTGTCCCGTACGTTCAACAAGACGGCGGAGAACCTGGAGAAGAAGGTCGCGGACATGAGCTCCCGCGACGAGTCCTCGCGCCGCTTCGTCGCCGACATGTCGCACGAGCTGCGCACGCCGCTGACCGCGATCACCGCGGTGACGGAGGTCCTGGAGGAGGAGCTCGACGCCGAGACCGGCTCCGTCGACCCCATGATCGAACCGGCCGTACGGCTCGTGGTCAGCGAGACCCGGCGCCTGAACGACCTCGTCGAGAACCTCATGGAGGTCACCCGCTTCGACGCGGGCAGCGCCAAGCTCGTCATCGACGACGTCGACCTCGCCGACCAGATCACCGCCTGCATCGACGCCCGCGCCTGGCTGGACGCCGTCGAGCTCGACGCCGAGCGCGGCATCCACGCCCGCCTCGACCCGCGCCGCCTCGACGTGATCCTCGCGAACCTGATCGGCAACGCGCTCAAGCACGGCGGGTCCCCCGTGCGCGTCTCGGTGCGGGTGGAGGGCGAGGACGTCGTCATCTCCGTGCGCGACCACGGTCCGGGCATCCCCGAGGACGTCCTGCCGCACGTCTTCGACCGCTTCTACAAGGCGAGCGCCTCCCGGCCCCGCTCGGAGGGCAGCGGCCTCGGCCTCTCCATCGCCATGGAGAACGCCCGGATCCACGGCGGCCGGATCGGCGCCGCCAACTCCCCCGAGGGCGGAGCCGTGTTCACGCTGCACCTGCCGCGGGACGCGGCGCCCCTCGCCTCCGCCACGGAGGAGGACGCCAAGGACGCGCGGGAAGGCGGTGCCGCGAAGTGACGCGACGGGTACGCCCCTTGGCGCTCATCGGCCTCGCCTCGCTGCTGCTCGCGGGCTGCGGAATCCGTCCCACGGAGGTGCCGACCGACTTCGGCGCCGCTCCCACGCGCGTGGGCTGCTCCCTGTCGGGCTCGGACAAGGTGGAGGCGCAGGCGGGCGGCGAGTTCCCGGTGCAGGTCTATCTGGTCTGTACGTCGCAGCTCGTCACGGTCGACCGGACGATCACGCTGGAGCGCGGCCAGTCCTCCGACCGGGTCGTGGTGGCCCGTGAGCTCCTGGCGCAGCTGGCGTCGGCCCCGTCCGCCGCGGAGAAGTCGGCGGGCTACACGACGGACGTCCGCTCCGCCCTGAAGGTCTCGGGCCCCCGCGAGGACGACCCCGCGGACGCGCTGCGCCTGAACGCGCCGCCGGACGACCTGTCGCCCTACGCCCTGGCCCAGGTCATCTGCACGTTCGCCAACAGCGAGGTCACGGCGGAGGACGACGAGCACGTGATCCTCGGCGGCCCTGACGCCGAGCCGCCCCGCGAGTACACCTGCTCGGAGGCCCTGAAGGCCCGCCCGGGCCTGATCCCGGCCCCGACGAAGACCGTGAACTGACGGACGCCCCGGGAGCCCGGAGCGAAACGGCGCGGCCTCGGTCCGACCTCGGTCCGACCTCGGTCCGACCTCGGCGGAACCGATCCTCCCGCGCCGGGCGTCTAGGGGTGCGTGCAGCGCCATCGCTCGGGCGGCCACAGGGCCGCCGTCCGTCTCCGTGCGGCAGGGATCGTCCTGCTCGCCGCGCATCTCGTCTTCGTTGCCTGGTTCACGCTGCGCCCCCTGGATGTGCCCTGGGTCAGCGCGGCGAACCTGCATCCCCTGGCGGGCATCCGCTCCGACCTCGCGCTCGGCTGGCGCGAGGCGGCGCTGCGGATCGGCGAGGGCCTGGCGCTGCTGGCCCCGCTCGGCGTGCTCCTGCCGGTCGCGGGCGGCCGCCTGTACGTGTCGTTGTGGGGTTCGCTTGTGCGCACGGTCGCCGTGGCCGCACTGATCTCGCTCGGCATCGAACTGCTGCAGACCGGGGTGCCGGGGCAGGTCGTGGACGTCGACTCGCTGCTCCTGAACACGGTGGGCGTCGCGCTCGCCCATCTCCTCGTGGTGCCCGTGCTGCGCTCCCGGCTCCGCCGCAGGGCCGACGTCGAACCCCTCCCCCCGCAGGAGCCCGCTCAGGGTCCGACCCCGACGATTCCCAGGGTCGGCATCGCCCCGTGAGCTGACGTTTTACCCGGGCTGTCGCCGGTACCTTCGAAGACGTAAGCACCACACACCGAAGACATACGGTTCGCGAAGGAGCCCACCATGACCGCCCTTGCCCGCCCCACCAACGGACGGATGATCGGCGGAGTGTGCGCAGCGCTGGCACGGCGCTTCGGCACCTCCGCGAGCACGATGCGCGTGATCTTCGTGGTCTCGTGTCTGCTGCCGGGCCCGCAGTTCCTGCTCTACATCGCGCTGTGGATCCTGTTCCCGAATGAGAACAAGGTCCGCCAGGCCTGGTGACGTGCACCGGCACCCACGCCGAAGGGGCGCGCCCGCGTGATCGCGGGTGCGCCCCTTCGGCGTGTGCGGTGGACCGGGGTCAGCTGAGGCCGCCGACCGGCAGGCCGCCGAGCAGCCCGGAGACCGGGTCGCCGTCGACCGGCAGGGCGCCCTGCGTGGCCTGGTCGACGACCGGGGCGGCGGTCTTCAGGCCGTTGTCGACCGCGGTCTGGGCGCCGCCCAGGGACTCGGCGGCGGGCAGCGTCGAGGCCACGTCCTGGATCGGGAGGGCGGAGGTCACGGATCCGACGGTGTCGGTGGCGTCGGGGGCGGCCGGGGCAGCGTTCGCGGCACCGGCGCCGGCGGCGGCGAAGGCGGCTCCGAGAGCGGCGACACCGAGGGTCTTGGCAGCAGACTGCTTCATTGTGAAATGCGTCCTCTTGAACGATGACGGGGGAATGAGCGGTCCACGACCGTAAACATTCCTTCGCTGCGCCCGCAAACAGCGAACCGCCGGGAAAAACGGCCGGGAACAAACGTTCCCGGCCGCTTCGACGCCCCCTCGAAAAGCCCTATTCGACGACAGAATCGCTGGTCGAAGCGGTCTGACGGAACAGCCATTCGGATTTCAGCTCGGCATACCCGGGCTTCACGACGTCATTGATCATCGCCAGTCGTTCATCGAAAGGAATGAATGCTGACTTCATCGCATTGACAGAAAACCACTGCATGTCGTCGAGCGTGTAACCGAATGCGTCGACCAGGTGCTCGAACTCGCGGCTCATTGAGGTCCCGGACATGAGCCGGTTGTCGGTGTTGACCGTGGCCCTGAAGTGCAGCTTTCGCAGCAGACCGATGGGGTGCTCCCCGTAGGAGCTCGCGGCGCCGGTCTGCAGGTTCGACGAGGGGCACAGCTCCAGCGGGATCCGCTTGTCGCGCACGTACGAGGCGAGGCGGCCCAGCTGTACGCCGCCGTCCGCCTCCACCTTGATGTCGTCGATGATGCGCACGCCGTGCCCGAGCCGGTCCGCGCCGCACCACTGGAGGGCCTGCCAGATGGACGGCAGGCCGAAGGCCTCGCCCGCGTGGATCGTGAAGTGGTTGTTCTCCCGCTTGAGGTACTCGAAGGCGTCGAGGTGGCGGGTGGGCGGGAAGCCGGCCTCGGCGCCCGCGATGTCGAAGCCGACGACTCCCAGGTCCCGGTAGGAGTTGGCCAGTTCGGCGATCTCCAGGGCGCGGGCCGCGTGCCGCATCGCGGTGAGCAGGGCGCCGACCCGGATGCGGTGCCCGTTCTCCTTCGCGCGCCGCTCGCCCTCCCGGAAGCCCTCGTTGACCGCCTCGACGACCTCTTCGAGGGTGAGCCCCTGTTCCAGGTGCTGCTCGGGGGCGTAGCGGATCTCGGCGTAGACGACGCCGTCCTCGGCGAGGTCCTCCGCGCACTCGGCGGCGACCCGGAACAGCGCCTCGCGCGTCTGCATGACGGCGCAGGTGTGGCTGAACGTCTCCAAGTACCGCTCCAGCGAACCGGAGTCGGCCGCTTCGCGGAACCAGACGCCGAGCTTGTCGGGGTCGGCCTCCGGCAGGTTCTCGTACCCCTGCTCGCGCGCCAGGTCGACGATCGTGCCGGGCCTGAGGCCGCCGTCGAGGTGGTCGTGCAGGAGCACCTTGGGCGCGCGGCGGATCTGCTCGGCGGTCGGCACCCGGGGGCTGTTGGGGTTCGCGGTGATCGGGCTCGTCATTTCCGCACTCTAACTCCTACGCGCGTAGATCGCTGCGGTTCGTTGTCGGTTCGTTGCACGCGGTGAACCCGGTGCGCGGGCATGATCCGTCGATACGCAACAGTGACCCGTCCACCGGCGTCGTGCGCCGGGCTTCTGGCACTGTGCTGTCATGCAGCAGCGAGCGACGCAGGGCCGCGAGGCGCGGCTTGCCAGGGCGGCCGGGCCGGTGCCGGGGGCGGTGGGCGGCGTGGTGCTGCTGCTCCCCGCGGGCGAGGAGACGTCGACCCGCAGACCCTCGCCCATGGACCGGGCGGCGCTTCGTCCGCTCGCACGCCGCCTCACGCGCGCGGGGCGCGACGAGGGCCTGGTCGCGCACATCGTGCAGTACCGGTGCCGCGGCTGGAACGAGACGCAGGCCGAACTCGCGCGCGACGCCCGGTGGGCAGCCGACGAGGTCGTGCGCCGCTACGGGGACGTACCGGTCTGTCTCGCCGGCATCGACATGGGCGGCCGGGCGGCGCTGCACGCGGCCGACCACGAGGCCGTCAACTCCGTCCTGGCGCTCGCCCCTTGGCTGCCCGAGGACGATGTGGCGGCGCCCCTGGAACCGGTCAGGCAGCTCGCGGGCCGCCGGGTCCTCATCGTGCACGGCACGGACGACAGGCGCACGGACCCGGAGTTGTCCTTCCGGCTCGCGGGCCGCGCGAAGAAGACGAACCGCGACGTGTGCCGGTTCGAGGTGCACTCGGACGGGCACGGGCTGGCGCAGCATCGTTTCGAAGTCGGTTCGCTGGCCGTGGACTTCGCGATGGGAGTGTTGTTCGGGCGGCCGTTCTCGCGGCCGCTTCGGGACGCGTTCGCGGCGCCGCCGCCGTTGGGGTTGCGGATGCCGTTGGCCTCCGGCTTCGGGCGGACGCTCTAGTGTGCGCCGGGTCTGAGTGTTGCGCCGGAACGGGGGTGCGGTCGCGGGGCTCTGCCCCGGGCCCCGCTGCTCAATCGCCGCAGGGGCTCAAAATGCGCGCCTCAATTGCCGGCGGGGCTTGAATCAGTCGCCTCCTCGGCGCCCGAAGTGGTGTGCTCCGGCAGGAGTTTGCCCCTGCGGGACAGCAGGAACTTCTTGAAGGCCGCTACGGGGGGTGTGTCCGGGTGGCCGTCCAGCCATGCGACGCCGATCTCGCGCACCGCCCGCTGGCCCGTCACCGCCAGTTCCACGACTCCCGGGCGCGGCACCGTCGGCGGTGGCAGGAGCGCGACCCCGAGCCCGGCCGCGACGAAGCCGCGCAGCGTCTCCGCCTCCTCGCCCTCGAACGCGATCCGCGGCGTGAACCCGGCCTCCGCGCACAGGTCGTCGCAGATGCGGCGCAGTCCGTAGCCCGGTTCGAGGGTGACGAAGGTTTCCTCCGCCGCCTCCGCCAGGCGGATGCGCTTGCGGGCCGCGAGGCGGTGGTGGTCGGGGACGACGAGGCGCAGGCGCTGCTCGTCGAGGCGGCGGGCGACCAGGCCCGGCGCGTCCGGGACGGGCGAGGTCAGGCACAGGTCGAGCTCGCCCGCGCGCAGCCGCTCCAGCATCGCCTCCCCGTAGTTCTGCACGAGGCTGAAGCGGATGCGGGGGTGCTCGGCGCGGAAGGCGCGGATCAGGCCGGGCACCGTCTCCGTACCCATGGTGTGCAGGAAGCCGAAGGCGACCTTGCCGGACTCGGGGTCGGCGTCGGCGCGCACCGACTCGACCGCCTTCTCGATCTCGCCGAGCGCGCGCTCCACCGAGCCGAGGAACGTACGGCCTGCCGGCGTCAGCGACACCGTGCGGCCGCGCCGGGCGAACAGGTCGACGCCCAGGTCGCGTTCGAGGCGGACCAGGGCGCGGGAGAGCGTGGACTGCGGCACGTTCATCTCCTGCGCCGCGCGCGTGACGTGCTCGGTGCGGGCGACCCCGGCGAAGTGGGCGAGGCGCGGGGCGAGGAGCGTGACGATGTCTTCCGTGTCACCAATGGGTGACAGGCGCTGCTCCGACCTCTGCTCATGCTGCATGGGAACGATTATGGCCTCTTCATGCATTGGACGCATGAATGCAGGTGAGCCTACGTTCGGGGCATGTCACCTGCCAGTAGCCAGGCGGCCGCCTCCACCGACGCGGTCGCCCGCTCCCAGCCCACCGCTGATCCCAGGCCCGCGGCCGACACCCGGCTGACGCCCGGCGGCCCCGGCTACCGCCGTATGAGCTTCGCCCTGTTCCTCGCCGGAGTCGCCACCTTCGCGCTCCTCTACTCGACGCAGGCCCTGCTCCCCCTCATCTCCGACGACTACGGCGCGAGCGCGAGCGCGGCGGCCTGGACGGTCTCCGCGTCGACCTTCGCGCTCGCGGTGTGCGTGCTGCCTCTGAGCGCGCTGTCCGAGCGGTTCGGGCGGCGCACGGTGATGACCGTCTCGCTGACGGTGGCGGTCGCGGTGGGGCTCCTGGTCCCGTTCGCGCCCTCGCTCGGCGCGCTGATCACGCTGCGCGCGCTCCAGGGCGCCGCCCTCGCGGGCCTGCCCGCGTCGGCGATGGCGTACCTCGCGGAGGAGGTACGGCCGAAGGCGCTGGTCGCGGCCATCGGACTGTTCGTCGCCGGCAACTCCATCGGCGGCATGAGCGGCCGGATCATCGGCGGCTGGCTCGCGCAGGTCTGGGGCTGGCGGGTGGCCGTCGGCGTGATCGGGCTGATCGCGGTGGCGTGCGCCGTCGCGTTCCGGATGCTGCTGCCGGCGCCGCGCCACTTCACGCCGGGCTCGCTGCGTCCGCGCGCCCTCGCCGCCACGGTCGGCAGCCACCTCGCGAACCCGCTGCTGCGCCGCCTGTACCTGATCGGCGCGCTGTTCATGATGGTGTTCGGCGGGGTCTACACGGTGATCGGCTACCGGCTGTCCGCGGCGCCCTTCTCCCTCCCCCAGGGTGTCGTCGGCTCGATCTTCATCGTCTACCTGGTGGGGACCGCCTCCTCGGCCGCGGCGGGTCGCCTGGTCACCCGGCTCGGGCGGCGCGGCACGCTGTACCTGGCGGCGGGCACGACGATGGCGGGGCTGCTCCTCGCCCTCGTGCCGAACATCGTGTCCGTGCTGCTCGGCCTGGTGCTGATCACGGCGGGCTTCTTCGCGGGCCACGCGACGGCCTCGTCCTCCGTCAGCCACACCGCCACGCACGGGCGGGCGCAGGCCTCGGCGCTCTACCAGACCATGTACTACGTCGGGTCCAGCGTCGGCTCGGCCGTCGGCGCGGTCGCCTTCCACGCCGGGGGCTGGGCGGGGACGGTGGGCCTCGGCTTCCTCGCGGTGCTCGGCGTCGTGGCGATCACGGTGTGGGGCACGTACGCGGCCCGCTCCGCGCGGCACCGTACCGGTGGCGGCCCCGTCGCGGCGCACTGACGCCTCCCCGTGGCGGCCCGCACACGCGCGGCGATCGGAACAAGCGCCTCTGGCGTTCCGGATACGGCCTCTTGACCTGGGCATTTCCCAGGTCGGGGGGCCGTTGTCAGTGGGCTGCGGTAGCTTTCGTCGTGCTGGAACTCACAGCGGCGATGGGGGCGTCAACCATGGTTGGGGGCAGGGGCGATGAGTGACACCGCGACAAAGGCAGGTCTCGACGACCTGGAGAAGCACCGGGTCGAGCTGACCGGGTACTGCTACCGGATGCTGGGCTCGGCGTTCGAGGCCGAGGACGCCGTGCAGGACACGATGGTGCGGGCCTGGCGCAGCTTCGACAAGTTCGAGGGCCGCTCATCGCTGCGCTCGTGGCTGTACCGCATCGCGACGAACGTGTGCCTGGACTCGCTGAACGCGGGGAACAAGCGGGCCCGCCCGATGGACCTGACGGCGGCGGCCCCGCTCGCCCAGGCCGCGCTGAACCCGCGCCCCGACAATGTGTGGCTGGAGCCGATCCCGGACGCGCGGGTGCTGCCGACGGTGCACGACCCGGCGGAGGCGGCCGTGGCGCGGGAGTCGGTGCGGCTGGCGTTCGTCGCCGCGCTGCAGCAGCTGCCGCCGAAGCAGCGGGCGGTGCTGATCCTGCGCGAGGTCCTGGCGTGGAAGGCCCAGGAGGTCGCGGACCTGCTGGACACGTCGGTGGCGTCGGTGAACAGCGCGCTGCAGCGGGCGCGGGCGACGCTGGCGGAGGCGCCGCCCGCCGACTCCGCGACGGCGAATCCGCTCGACGAGGAGCAGCAGAAGCTCCTGGAGCGCTACATCGCGGCGTTCGAGGGCTACGACATGAAGGCCCTCACCGAGCTGCTCGCCGAGGACGCCATCATGACGATGCCGCCGTTCGACCTGTGGCTGCGCGGCCCCGAGGACATCACGGGCTTCATGACGACGATCGGCGCGTCCTGCGCGGGCTCCCGCCTGCTGCCGGTGGTGTCGAACGGGACGCCGGCGTTCGCCCACTACAAGCCGGACCCGGACAAGGGAGGCTTCACGCCCTGGGCGATCCAGGTCATCGAGTTCTCAGCGGGGCGGATCGCGGGGTATCACTGCTTCCTCGACACGCAGCGCTGGTTCCCGCTGTTCGGCGTCCCGGACCATCTCGACGCCTGACGCACCGGCGGCGGAGGCTCCCAGCACCTCGGCCATCCCGGCGAGTTCGAGGAGCACGGCGAGTCCCGCGGGCGGGTCGCGGAGCACCATCCGTGACCCGGCGCGGCGGGCGGCGAGCTGCATCCGGGCCAGCGCGTCGAGCGTCGCGAGGTCGGCGGTGGTCACGCCGGAGACGTCGCAGGTCACCGCCGGTGCGCCGGGCAGTGCGGCGCGCAGGCGTTCGCACAGCCGGGGCGCGTCGCCGGAGCGGATGGGCCCGGCGAGCACCACGACGGGCGAGGGGTCGGGAGGGAGCGAGGAATCGGCCACGTACGAATGACCGTGCGTCGGTGCGGAATTCATCGGTCCCGTCCGGATGCGGGTACGTGGCCCGGGTCACGTTGATTCGGATAGTGGATCAACGTTGACCGGCGATCCGTCCGCGGCGGAGTCTTGACGGGTGCAGGGGGTACTCAACGGTTTCGCGGTCATCGCGATCGTCATCGCGGTCGGCTACGTCATCGGTCGGCGCGGCTATCTGGGTGCGAACGGCCGGGAGGTGCTCAACAAGCTGGCGTTCCATGTGGCGTCGCCCGCGCTGCTGTTCACCATGCTGGCCAAAGCGGACCTGGCGGTGATCCTGTCGCCGAGCCTGCTGGTCACGGCGCTCTCCACGGCGGCGATGGCCGGAATCTTCATCACGGTGGGCGTGCTGCGCCGCTGGGGAACGGGCCGCACCACGATCGGCGCGCTGTGCTCGTCGCTGGTGAACTCCGGGAACCTGGGCATCCCGATCGCGGTGTACGTCCTCGGGGACGCCTCGCTCGTCGCCCCGGTCCTCCTCTTCCAGCAGCTCGTCGTGACTCCGGTGGCGCTGACGGTGCTCGACCTGACGGAGGCGGCGTCCGGTGCGGCACGGCTGACGTGGGGGCAGCGGCTGCTCACACCGTTCCGGAATCCGGTGGCGATCGGTTCGCTGTCGGGGGTGCTGGTGTCGGCCACGGGGATCACGGTGCCCGCGCCGATCTTCGACCCGCTGGAACTCATCGCGAACATGTCCGTCCCGGCGATCCTCATCGCGTTCGGGATATCGCTGTGCGGGAGTTCGTGGCCCGGCGGCCGGGGCGCGGACCGGGTGCCGGTGCTGCTGTCGACGGTGCTGAAGGCGGTGGGCCAGCCGGTGGTGGCGTGGGCGCTCGCCTCGTTCGTCTTCGGTCTGCACGGGGCGCGGCTGCTCGACGTCGTGGTCACCTCGGCGCTTCCGGCGGCCCAGAACATCTTCACGTACGCGAGCCACTACCGGGTGGGCGAGCGGCTGGCGCGGGAGTCGATCCTGCTGTCGACGATGGCGTCGGTGCCGGCGCTGGTCGTGGTGGCGGCGCTGCTGGGGTGACCTCAGGGGGTGGGGAACTCGCCCGTGTCGATGGTCAGGTCGAAGGGTGCCGGGAGAGTGAGCGGGTCTCCGAACTTGACGACGCTCAGGGGGCGGTACACGTCCTTCTTCGGCTCGCCGTAGAGGGTCGTGGTCGGGCCTTCGGGGGCCCAGCGGTCGACGAGCAAATAGAACGGGATGCCCGCCGCCGCGTACGCCGCGCACTTGCTGATGCGGTCGTTCGAGGCGTTGGACTTCGAGGTGATCTCAACGACGAGTTCGGCGAGGGCTGCGGGGATGTGGGAGTCCGACTCCACGTCCGCGTCGCCCGGCGCCACGAGGATGTCCGGGATGAGCATCCCCATGCGGGACGGTACGGCGATGGCCAGCGTCTGAAAGACCTCCCATTCCTCGGGGATCACGAGGTTGAGGCGCCGCTGAATACGCGCGGCGATCACGTTGTGCTGGTAGGCAGGTGAAGGTGACACGGTGATGGTCCCGTCGATGATCTCCACCTTGCTGCCCTCAGGCCTCTCCATCTCCTCCCAGAACCGGACCAGTCGGTCCCAGCCCTGCTCGGGGTCATGGCGGACGGTGAGTGCGCTCATGGCGGTCTCCTATCAGTGCGTCACCGACTACAGCATGCCGAACGGGACCGGTGCCGGTCCACCGGTCCCGTTCGTCCAAAGGAGGAAACCGCAGGTCAGGCGATACGTTCCAGCAGAATGGGGCGCGCCGTGAAGTCCGTGCCTGCGGGGGCGATGTCGTACGCGCCCTCCAGTGCTTCGAGCGCGTACGAGAAGCGGTCGGGGGTGTCCGTGTGCAGCGTCATGAGCACCTGCCCGGCGAAGACGGAGTCGCCCGGCTTGGCGTGCAGTTCGACGCCCGCCGCCGCCTGCACCGGGTCCTCCTTGCGGGAGCGGCCCGCGCCGAGGCGCCAGGCGGCGAGGCCCACGCCCATCGCGTCGAGGCGGGTGAGGACGCCGGACTCCGCCGCGGTGACCGTGTGGGTCTCGCGGGCCGTCGGCAGCGCCGCGTCCGGGTCGCCGCCCTGGGCCGCGATCATCCGCCGCCAGGCGTCCATCGCGCGGCCGTCGGCGAGGGCCTTCGCCGGGTCGACGTCCTTCAGGCCCGCCGCGTCGAGCATCTCGCGGGCGAGGGCGAGGGTGAGTTCCACGACGTCGGCGGGGCCGCCGCCCGCCAACACCTCGACGGATTCCCGGACTTCGAGCGCGTTGCCCGCGGTGAGGCCGAGCGGGGTGTTCATGTCCGTCAGCAGGGCGACCGTCGGCAGGGCGTGGTCCGTGCCCAACCCGACCATCGTGCGGGCGAGTTCGCGGGCGGCGTCCAGTTCCTTCATGAAGGCGCCCGAGCCGACCTTCACGTCGAGGACCAGCGAGCCCGTGCCCTCCGCGATCTTCTTCGACATGATCGAGGAGGCGATCAGCGGGATGCACTCCACGGTCGCCGTGACATCGCGCAGCGCGTACAGCTTCTTGTCGGCCGGGGCGAGGCCGCTGCCCGGCGCGCAGACGACCGCGCCGACGTCCTCCAGGGTGCGCATCATCTCGTCGTTGGTGATGTCCGCGCGCCAGCCGGGGATCGCCTCCAGCTTGTCGAGCGTGCCGCCGGTGTGACCGAGGCCGCGCCCCGACAGCTGCGGCACGGCCGCGCCGCAGGCCGCGACGAGGGGCGCGAGCGGCAGCGTGATCTTGTCGCCGACGCCGCCGGTGGAGTGCTTGTCGGCGGTGGGGCGGGACAGCGCCGAGAAGTCCATCCGGTCACCCGAGTCGATCATCGCGGCGGTCCACCGGGCGATCTCCGCGCGGTCCATCCCGTTCAGGAAGATCGCCATGGCCAGGGCCGACATCTGCTCGTCCGCGACCTCGCCGCGCGTGTAGGCGTCGACGACCCAGTCGATCTGGGCGTCCGTGAGGCGTCCGCGATCCCGCTTCGTACGGATGACGGAGATGACGTCCATGGCAAATCCTCCAACGTTTCGGCACAGCGCGGCGCACCCCGCCACGCTCCCACGGCACGGCGACTCTACGCGCATAGACGCTCCGCGTGAAGGGTGCCGCCGGCCTCTGTGCGCCGTACCGTGTAGGCCGTGCAAACCCCGTGACGAACAGGAGACCGCCGTGCCCGAGACCGAGGCGCCCGCCACGACGGTGCGCGCACTGCTCGACGAGCTGGCCGGGCTCGAGGACCCGAGGGCCCGCGCCGTCAACGAGCGGCACGGCGACGACCACGGCGTGAACCTGGGCAAGCTGCGGGCGATCGCGAAGCGCCTCAAGACGCGGCAGGACCTCGCGGTCGAGCTGTGGGCCACCGACGACACGGCCGCGCGGCTCCTCGCGCTCCTCGTCTGCCGGCCGAAGGCCTTCGGGGAGGGCGAGCTGGACGCCATGCTGCGCCAGGCGCGGGCGCCGAAGGTGCAGGACTGGCTGATCAATTACGTGGTGAAGAAGAGTGCGTACGCCGAGGCGTTGCGGGTGGCCTGGATGGGCGACGAGGACCCGGTCGTCGCGGCCGCCGGGTGGGCGCTCACGGCGGACCGGGTGGTGAAGAAGCCGGAGGGGCTCGATCTGTCGGGGCTGCTCGATGTCGTCGAGGCGGAGATGGCGGGGGCGCCGGAGCGGTTGCAGTGGTCGATGAACACGTGCCTCGCGCAGATCGGCATCGCGCATGCGGAGCACCGTGCCCGGGCGGTTGCCGTCGGCGAGCGGCTCGGTGTGCTCAAGGATTATCCGGTGTCGGCGGGGTGTACGTCTCCGTATGCGCCGGTGTGGATCGGGGAGATGGTGCGGCGGGCCGGTCGGGATTGATCCGCCGCGCCGGTCCTACGTCTCGGGGCTCTGCCCCGGACCCCGCTGCTCAATCGCCGCAGGGGCTTGAATTGCTCACCCGGGCGCGGGGCTTGAAATGCCCACACGGCGCCGGGGCATGAAATGGTCAGCCGACGCCGGGGCGCGAAGTGCCCACCCCGCACCGGAGCCCGAATCGCCCACGCGGGCCGGGGCTTGAAATGCCCACACCCCGCGCCGGAGCCCGAATCTCCCGCCCCGGGCCGGGGCGCGAATTGCCCACCCCGCGCCAGAGCCTGAATCGCCCACGCGGGCCAGGGCTTGAAGTGTCAGCGGCATGGATGGTCTACCTCCCCAATTGCGCCTCCTCGTCGATCCGGGTCAGCTTGGACGGGTTGCGGATCACGTAGATGTGGGTGATGCGGCCTTCCGCCACCGCCACGCTCAGCGCCGACGGTTCGCCGTCGAATTCGATGCGGGCCGCGGGGGCCGCGTTGAACCAGGTCGGGGTCGCCGCCAGGGTCGACACCCTGGCCTGCGCCGTCGCGAGCAGTTTCGCCACCACGTCGGCGCCGTGCAGCGGGACCTTCGCCGCGGCCACCCGTCCGCCGCCGTCGGCGATCATCACCACGTCGGGGGCCATGACCTCCATCAGGGCTTGCAGGTTTCCCGTGCGCATGGCCGCCAGGAACCGTTCCACCACGGCCTGTTGCTCGGTGCGCGCCACCTTCACGCGTGGTCGGCGTGCCGCCACATGGTCGCGGGCGCGGCGGGCGATCTGGCGCACGGTGGCCGGGGACCTGCCGACGGCCTCGGCGATCTCCCCGTACGGGACGTCGAAGACCTCGCGGAGGACGAAGACCGCGCGTTCCGTGGGGCCGAGGGTCTCCAGGACCGTGAGGAGGGCGATCGAGACGCTCTCCGCGAGTTCGACGTCCTCCGCCACGTCGGGGCTGGTCAGGAGGGGTTCCGGGAGCCATTGGCCGACGTAGTCCTCGCGGCGGCGGGAGAGCGTGCGCAGGCGGTTGAGGGACTGGCGGGTGACGGTCCGGACGAGGTACGCGCGGGGGTCGCGCACCTCGGTCCGGTCCGCGGCGGCCCACCGCAGCCAGGACTCCTGCAGCACGTCCTCCGCGTCGGCCGCCGAGCCGAGCATCTCGTAGGCGACCGTGAAGAGCAGGCTGCGGTGGGTGACGAAGGGATCGTCCGGCGGGTTCCGCATCAAGAACGCTTCTCCAGCGGGATCTCGCACGCCTCCGAGAAGCCCTGCGAGCTGATGCCGTGGGCCGTGTTGCCGCGTGTCGAGAAGTTCACGAAGGCGATGTACGTGGTGAGTTCGACCATCGCCGCCGGGCCGAGGGCGTCCAGCAGGCCCGCGTACAGCTCGTCGGTGACCGTGGGCGGAGTGTTGGTCATGGCCTCGGCGTACTCCATGACGTCCCGCTCCAGCGGCGTGAAGACGTCGGAGGTGCGCCAGCGCGGGACCTGGCTGGCCTTCTTCAGGTCCAGCTGCTCGTTCTGGGCCTGGAAGTAGCCGACGTCGAGGCACCAGCTGCACCCGACCTGCGCCGAGACCGCCATGTGCGCGAACGACTTGAGGGTCTCGTCCGCCGCGTCCCACTGCGCGACCCGGCGGCCGAGAGCGAGACCGTCCTGGGCGACCTTCGGGTTGTGCCAGAGCACTTCGGCGGGCTCCATGACCGCGCCGAGCTGGTCGACCATGCCCTGCTTGAGTTCCTCGGGGAGTGCTGCCTTCTGGATGCGGAGTGCCATCGTGTCCACCTTCGACGCCTCTGCGGTCGGGCTGTTCCCGGCCGTTCGACATGAAGACACCGAAGGGCCCACGGGTGTGACATCCCCGCGGGCCCTTCCGTCAGTTCAGGTTCTCCGGGCCGAACGCCTCCGGGAGCATCTCCCCCAGCGTCCGCACCCCCGCCGCCGTCTCCAGCAGGAGGTCCGCGCCCCCGAACTCGTACAGGAGCTGGCGGCAGCGGCCGCACGGCATCAGCAGTTCGCCCTTGCCGTCCACGCACGTGAAGTGGGTGAGGCGGCCGCCGCCCGTGGCCACCAGCTGGGAGACGAGGCCGCACTCCGCGCACAGGCCGAGGCCGTACGAGGCGTTCTCGACGTTGCAGCCGGAGACCGTGCGGCCGTCGTCCACCAGGGCCGCCGCGCCGACCGGGAATCCCGAGTACGGGGCGTACGCGCGGGACATGGCCTCGCGCGCCGCCGCTCTCAGGTGGTCCCAGTCGACGGTCTCCGATGTCACGTGCCCTGCCCCTTCCGGTACGGCTTGCCGTTCGCCTTCGGCATCCGCAGGCGCTGTGCCGAGAGTGCCAGGACGAGCATCGTCAGGACGTACGGCATGGCCGTGGCGACCTGGCTCGGTACCGAATCGGTGGAGGAGTACCAGAAGAAGAGGAGGATGGAGACGGCCAGGGTGACGACCGCGCCCACGTACTTCTTCTTCCAGATCAGCCAGGCCACCGCGAGGAGCGCCAGGATGGCGATCAGCAGGAGCAGCGCGTGCGTGTTCTCCGTGCCGCCGCGCACCTTGAGGGTGTCGCTGTAGCCGAACAGGCCGGCGCCGAGGGCGAGTCCGCCCGGCATCCAGTTGCCGAAGATCATCGCGGCGAGGCCGATGTAGCCGCGGCCGCCGGTCTGGCCCTCCAGGTAGTAGTTGGAGGACACCATCGACAGGAACGCGCCGCCGAGGCCCGCGAGGGCGCCGGAGATGATCACGGCCACGTACTTGTACTTGATGACGTTGACGCCGAGGGACTCCGCCGCGACCGGGTTCTCGCCGCAGGACCGCAGCCGCAGGCCGAACGAGGTGCGCCACAGGATCCACCAGGACGCGGGGACCAGGAGCACCGCGATCAGCGTCAGCCAGGACACGCCCGTCATGACGCCGCCGAGCAGGCCCGCGACGTCGGATATCAGGAACCAGCCCTGCTTGTTGAGGTCGGCGAGGGCGTCCGCGAGGCCGGGGACGGTGAACTCGCCGAGCGAGGGCACGGCGGGCGACTGGCGGGACGTGGCGCCCTCCATGCCGTCGTACATGAGGACGGACAGGTAGCGGGTGGCGCCGAGGGCGAGGATGTTGATGGCCACACCGGAGACGATGTGGTTGACGTTGAACGTGACGGTGGCGAGGGCGTGCACCAGGCCGCCGAGCGCCCCGCCGATGAGCGCGGCGCACACGCCGACCCACGGGCCCCACTGGTAACCGGCCCAGGCGCCGAACCAGGTGCCGAGGATCAGCATGCCTTCGAGGCCGATGTTGACGACGCCCGCGCGCTCGGCCCACAGTCCGCCGAGGCCCGCCATGCCGATGGGTACGGCGAGTTGGAGCGCGGTCGACATCTGGCTGACGGAGGTCAGGCCGTTGGCGTCGGTGATCAGGCGGACCGCGGAGACCAGGCAGAGCAGGCCCGCGATGATCAGGAGCAGGACCGGGAGGCTGAGTTTGCGCCGCGCCGCGGGGGCGGCCGGCTTGTCGAGAACGGGAGCCGTACTCATCGGGCGGCCACCTCCGGCTTCTTGTCGTTGTTGTCGGAGGCGGTGAGGACGTGGCCCGCCGCGAGTTCGGCGCCGACGCGCTGCTGCTGGCGGCGGGTGCCCCAGACGCGGACGGCCTCGTAGGAGACGACGACGGCGATCACGATGAGGCCCTGCATGATCGTGGCGATCTCGGAGCTGTAGCCCTGCAGGTCGAGCGGGTCGGCCGCGTTGAACAGCCAGGACAGGAGGAGGGACGCGAGGGCCATGCCGACCGGGCTGTTGCGGCCGAGCAGCGCCACCGTGATCGCGTTGAAGCCGAGGGCAGCCGGGAACGAGTCGGAGAAGGTGTGCGTCGAGCCGAGCAGCGTCGGCAGACCGGCCAGGCCCGCGACGGCGCCCGACAGGAGCATCGCGGTGAGGACCATCTTCTTCGCGGAGACGCCGGAGGCGGCGGCCGCGGTGTCGGAGGCGCCGGAGGCCCGCAGGTCGAAGCCGAAGCGGGTGCGGTTCAGCATCACCCAGTAGACGATGCCGAGCGCGATCGCGACGAAGACGAAGCCGTAGATGGTGCCGACGGCGTCGCCCATGTTGATGCCGGGGAACCAGCCGGCCTTGTCCATCTCGCCGGTCGTGCGGTTGTTGCCGACGGCGACGCCGAAGGCGTCCTCCAGGGTGAGGTACGCGATGACCGAGGCCGCGATCGAGTTCAGCATGATCGTGGAGACGACCTCGCTGACGCCGCGGGTCACCTTGAGGATGCCCGCGATGCCCGACCAGATCGCGCCGGTCAGGGCCGCCGACAGGATCAGCAGCGGGATCTGGAGGAAGGCCGGGAACGCGATGTGCGCGCCGACGATGGCGGCGACACAGGCGGCGAGCCGGTACTGGCCCTCGACGCCGATGTTGAAGAGGTTCATCCGGAAGCCGATGGCCACGGCGAGCGCGCCGACGTAGAGCCCGGCGGCGTCATTGATGATGAGCACCTGGACGTCGGAGAACGTCGCCTGCTCGAACATGATCGAGAACGGCTCGATCGGGTTCTCGCCGGACGCCGCGAGCACGATCGCGGTCAGGGCGAACGCCACGACCAGCGCGATGACCGGTCCGGCCACCGCGAGCAGGATCCGCTCGGAATCCCAGCGCTTGCTGATGTTCATGGTCAGGCACCGTCTTCCGTGTGCTCCAGGTGGCCCGAGGCCGCACCGGTCATGGCGGATCCCAGCTCCTCCGGGGTGATGGCGGCCGGGTCGGCGTCGGCGACGAGGCGGCCGTCGTAGATGACCCGGAGGGTGTCGGAGAGGCCGATCAGCTCGTCGAGGTCGGCCGAGATGAGCAGCACGGCGAGCCCCTCGTGGCGGGCCGCCCGGATCTGGTCCCAGATCTGCGCCTGCGCGCCGACGTCCACACCGCGGGTGGGGTGGGCGGCGATCAGGAACTTGGGGTTGTGGCTCATCTCCCGGCCGACGATCAGCTTCTGCTGGTTGCCGCCGGACAGCGAGTCCGCGGTGACGTCGATGCCGGGGGTGCGGACGTCGTACTCCTTGACGATCCGCTCGGTGTCGGCCTGCGCGCCCTTCGGGTCGAGCCAGAAGCCCTTGCTGTTGGGCCGCTCCGTGACGTGGCCGAGCATCCGGTTCTCCCAGAGCGGGGCGCTCAGGACGAGGCCGTGGCGGTGCCGGTCCTCGGGGATGTAGCCGATGCCGGACTCGCGGCGCCTGCGGGTGGCCCAGGAGGTGATCTCCTCGCCGAGCAGCTTGATGGTGCCGCTGTCCGCGTGCTCCAGGCCGATGAGCGCCTCGATCAGCTCGGTCTGCCCGTTGCCCTCGACGCCCGCGAGGCCGAGCACTTCACCGGCGTGGATGGTGAACGTGATGCCGTCGAGGAGCGGCTTGCCGCCGTGCGGGGCCGCGAGGCGCAGCTCGTCGACCTCGACGACGGGGCGGTCGGTGACGGTGGACTCCGCCGTCTCCGGGGTGGGCAGTTCGCTGCCGACCATCAGCTCGGCGAGCTGCTTCGACGTGGTCTCGGCGGGGACGGCGGTGCCGACCGTCGTTCCGCGCCGGATGACGGTGATCTCGTCGGCCACGGAGAGGACTTCGCCGAGCTTGTGCGAGATGAAGATGACGGACAGGCCCTCGGCCTTGAGCCCGCGCAGGTTGTCGAAGAGCGCGTCGACCTCCTGCGGGACGAGCACGGCGGTCGGCTCGTCGAGGATCAGGGTGGTGGCGCCGCGGTAGAGGACCTTGAGGATCTCCACGCGCTGCCGGTCGGCGACGCCGAGGTCCTCGACGAGGACGTCGGGGCGCACCCCGAGCCCGTAGCGCTCGGATATCTCCAGGATCTTGCGGCGGGCCTTGCCGCCGATCCCGTACAGCTTCTCGCTGCCGAGGACGACGTTCTCCAGGACGGTGAGGTTGTCCGCGAGCATGAAGTGCTGGTGGACCATGCCGATGCCGCGGGCGATGGCGTCGGCGGGCGAGGAGTAGCTGACCTCCTCACCGGCGATGGTGATGGTGCCCTCGTCCGGCTTCTGCATGCCGTAGAGGATCTTCATCAGGGTCGACTTGCCCGCCCCGTTCTCCCCCACCAGGGCGTGCACGGTGCCCTTGTGGACGGTGAGGCGGATGTCGTGGTTGGCGACCACACCGGGGAACCGCTTGGTGATGCCCTCGAGTTCTACGGCGACGGTGGTGGGAGGGGAGCTTGACGTGGCGATGGCGCACTCTCCTGGGGAAGGGGGTCGCCTACACGCGTAGCGCCCCAACAGCGGTGTGCGAGAAGTGAGTTCGAGCAGGATCGCAGATGAAGGGCGCGGGGAAGAAGGCTCCTCCCGGAGGGTTCCCGCAGGAATCCCGAAGGAGGGCCGCTCGCCCCGCGCCCTGTTTTCCCTCGTGTTACTTCTGGGGCTTCTCCGGCACCTTGACGGAGCCGTCGACGATGCCCTGCTCGGCCTTCTTCAGGGCCGCCTGGAGCTTGGAGTCGCTCTTGAACTCGGGGTTGGAGTCGGCGAGCGAGACCTCGCCGGACTTCAGGTCGCCGGTGACGACACCGGTCTCCGGCTTGCCGTCCTGCACCGACTGCGCCAGGTTGAAGATCGCCTTGGCGACGTCCTTGGTGGCGGAGGTGATGATGTACTTCTTGTACTTCTTCAGCGGGGCCTGCGCGTACTGGTCGGAGTCGACGCCGATCGCGTACGCCTTCTCCGCGGCGGCCGCCTCGATGACGCCCTGACCGGACAGGCCGGCCGCGTGGTAGACGACGTCGGCGCCGTCCTCCAGCTGCTTCTCGGCGGCGGCCTTGCCGAGGTCCGGCGAGGCGAAGCCCTTGGCGGGGTCCTCGTCGAGATACTGGACCTCGACCTTGACGCCCTTCTTGGTGTCCTCGACGCCCTTCTCGAAGCCCGCCTGGAACTTGTTGATCAGCGCGTTGTCGACGCCGCCGACGAAGCCGACCGTGTTCGACTTCGTCTTCAGGGCGGCCGTGACACCGGCGAGGTAGGACACCTCGTTCTCCTGGAAGACCAGGTCGGCGATGTTGTCGCCCTTGGCGGTCGCGTCGTCGACGATGCCGAAGGTGGTCTTCGGGTACTTCGCCGCGGCCTCCTTGACGGCGGGGGCGTACGCGTAGCCGATGCCGACGACCGGGTTGTAGCCCATCTTCGCCAGCTGCACGAGGCGCTGGGTCTTGTCGTCGTCGGACTCGCCGTCCTTCGGCTCCTGGTCGGCGACCTGGTAGCCGAACTCCTTCTTGGCCTGCTGGAGGCCGTCGTAGGCGGCGTCGTTGAACGACTGGTCGCCCTTGCCGCCGACGTCGTAGGCGATGGCGAGGCCCTTGTCCTTGTCCCCGCCGGAGGCCGACTGGGCGTCCGACGAGGTGCCGCCGCAGGCGGAGAGGGCGAGGGCGAGCGAGGCGGTCGCGGTGCCTGCGACCGCTATACGGGAAACCCGGCGCATGAGAAGTGCTCCTTCGTACAAGCGCCGGAACAGCAGGGGGCCGACGCTGAGTTCGCCGCAGAGTAACGCGCGTAGACCTGACAGAGAACCCTGGTTGTCCAGACTGTTATCGACGGGGAACGAGGCGGATACGGGGGCGGATACCGGACCGCCCACCGGGCCGTATACGAAGGGGTGCGCGGCGCCGCCGGTGGGACTCACCGGAGGCGCCGCGCGGCACGGGGCCGGCGGGCCGGGGTCAGCCCTTCTTCGGCTTCGTCTGCACCTTGATGGAGCCGCCGACGATGCCCTCCTTGGCCTTGGCGACCGCGTCGGCCAGGCCGGCGATCTCCTTGAACTTCGGGTTGGCCTCCGAGGCGCCCACGCCGTCGACCTTGAGGTCGAAGGTCTGCACTCCGCTCAGCGGCTTCTTGTCCTCGACGGACTTGGCCAGCGAGTAGACGGACCCGCCGACCTCCTTGAGCGCCGAGGTGAGGATGTACTCCTTGTACTTGGCGAGGGTCTTCTGCTCGTACTGGTCGGAGTCGACGCCGATGACCCACTTCTTCTGCTCGGCGGCCGCCTTGATGACGCCCTGCCCTGACAGGCCCGCCGCGTGGTAGATCACGTCGGCGCCGTCCTCCAGCTGCTTGTTGGCCGCGGCCTCGCCGAGGTCGGGGCTGGCGAAGCCCTTGGCGGGGTCCTCGTCGAGGTACTGGACCTCGATGTCGACGCCCTTCTTGGTGTCGTTGACGCCCTGCTCGAAGCCGGCCTCGAACTTGTTGATCAGTTCGTTGTCGACGCCGCCGACGAAGCCGACGTGGTCGGACTTGGTGGCCTTGGCCGCGGCGACGCCCGCCAGGTAGGAGGACTCGTTCTCGGCGAAGACGAGGGAGGCGACGTTCTTGCCCTCGACGACCGAGTCGACGATGCCGAAGGTCGTCTTCGGGTACTTCTTCGAGGCTTCCTTCATCGCCGGGCCGTAGGCGTAGCCGATGCCGACGACCGGGTTGTAGCCGGCCTTCGCGAGGTTCGCGAGCCGCTGCACCTTGTCGTCGTCGGACTCGCCGTCCTTCGGCTCCTGGTCGGCGGTCTTGTAGCCGAACTCCTTCTTGGCCTTGAGCATGCCCTCGTAGGCGGAGTCGTTGAACGACTGGTCGCCCTTGCCGCCGACGTCGTACGCGATGGCGAGGCCGAGCTTCTCGCCGCTCTCGTCGCCGCCTCCGCCCTTCTCGCTGCTGGTGCCGCCACAGGCGGTCGCGGCGAGCGCCAGCCCTGTGATGCCTACGGCCATCTTTGTGAGCCGCGGTATTCGACGCATCAGGAGTCCCCATTCGTCCAACACGCCTTGTATGGCGCCCAGTTCGGCGCACCATAACGCGCGTAGAAAGTCCGAGGAATGGGGTTGACGGCGGCGTTACCGATTCGTGCCGGTCTCCCGTTACGTCGCGGTTAATCGCCGCAGGGGCTCGCACCGTCCAGCAGCGCCGCCGCCGTGAAGAGCTCCACGCCGACCGTGATCGCGGCCTCGTCCACGTCGAAGTCGCCCTGGTGGAGGTCGCGGGAGCCCCGGTCGCCCGGCGGCTTCACGCCGAGCCGGGCCATCGCGCCGGGAACCTGCTCCAGGTACCAGGAGAAGTCCTCGCCGCCGAGGCTCTGCTGGGTGTCCTCGACCGAGTCGGGGCCGCGGCGGGCCGCCATCGCGTCGCGCAACAGGTCGGTGACCACCGGGTCGTTGACCACCGGCGGGACCCCGCGGATGTAGTTGACCACCGGCTTCGCGCGGTACAGGTCCGCGATCTCCTGGATCGCGCCGTGGACGAGGTCGGGTGCCTGCCGCCACGCGTCCAGGTCGAGGCAGCGCACCGTGCCGGACAGTTCGGCGTGCTGCGGGATCACGTTGCACGCGTGGCCCGTCTCCAATCGGCCCCACGTGACGGCGAGGCCCGAGCGCGCGTCGACGCGGCGGGCGACGAGCGCCGGGACCTCGGTTGCGACCTTGGCCGCGGCCGTCACCAGGTCCGTGGTGAGGTGCGGGCGCGCCGTGTGACCGCCGGGGCCGTCGAGGGTGACCTCCAGGCGGTCGCAGGCGGAGGTGATGGGGCCGGGGCGGATCCCGATGCGGCCCGCGTCGACCTTCGGGTCGCAGTGCACGCCGATGATGCCGCGCACGCCGTCGAGCACCCCGCAGTCGATCGCGTCGGGCGCGCCGCCGGGCAGCACCTCCTCCGCCGGCTGGAACAGCAGCCGTACGGGGTGCGGCAGTTGGCCCTTGCTGTGCAGGTCGGCCAGGACGAGGCCCGCGCCGAGCACGACCGTGGTGTGCACGTCGTGCCCGCACGCGTGCGCCCGGTCCGGCACCGTCGAACGGTAGGCGCAGTCCGTCTTGGTGTCCGGGATCGGCAGGGCGTCGATGTCCGCGCGCAGCGCGAGCATGCCGCGCCCGCCGCGCCACTCGCCGTCCTCGGTGCCGATGTCACAGATGAGGCCGGTCCCCATGCCGAGCAGGCGGGGCGTGAGCCCGGCCCTTTCGAGGCGGGTCTTGAGTGCCGCGGTGGTGCGGAACTCCTGATTGCCCAGCTCGGGGTGCATGTGCAGATCGCGCCTGAAGGCGACGAGTTCGGCGCGGAGCGCCTCGGGCAGCGCACCGGGAAGTGCGGCGCCCGGCACGGATTCCCCGGGGTTGTCGGCCTCTGACTCACGGGACTTCAACTGGTTCACCCTCTGAAGGGTAGGGCGATGCAGGGGCCAACCAACCCGCGATCAACAAAAGTTCAGCCGGATTGGGGTAAGAAACATGGCCGCGATGCGCATGTCGATCGCACAGGAGGGGTATGAAGTCTCTTTTCAACCTGCGCCTCGACCTGCGCCTCGACCTGCGCCTCAGTCGGCGAGGACGGTCTCGCCCCCGACCCTCCCGCGCACCACTCGTGCGACACACGTCACAACGACCGCGAGCGCCACGAGCAACGCGCTCACCAGCGGCACGCCCCGGTACCCGAGCCCACTCCCGATCGCGAGCCCGCCGGCCCACGGGCCGAGGGCCGCGCCGACGTTGAGGGCGGCCGTCGCCAGGCCGCCCGCGAGGGTGGGCGCGCCCGACGCCGCATAGAGGGCCCGCGCGATCAGGGTCGAGCCGACCGCGAAGGACAGGCCGCCCTGGACGAAGGCGAGGACGAGCACCGCCGCGGTGTTTCCCGCGAGGAGGGCCAGGAGGACCCAGCCGAGCAGGAGCGCCGCCCCGCCGATGCCGAGGACCCGCTTCGGATACGTGTCCGAGAACCGGCCCGCCGTGCTGACCCCGGCGTAGGAACCGAGCCCGAAGAGCGCGAGCAGCGCCGGAATCCAGTCCTTACCGATCCCGGTGACCTCCGTGGCGACCGGCGCCAGGTAGGTGAACGTGCAGAACGTGGCGGCGTTGACCAGCGCGCCGAGCAGCAGCGTCGTGAGCAGGCGCGGGCCGCGCAGGGCCCGCAGCTCCGTGCGTACGCCGCCGCGCTCCCCCGCACCGGGCTCCGCCGGCACCGACCGCAGCACGGCGAACATCGCGGGTACGCAGATCAGCGCGACGGCCCAGAACGCGGCCCGCCAGCCGAGGAGCCCGCCGAGCAGCGCCCCGCCGGGCACGCCCGCGACGCAGGCCAGGGTGGTGCCGCCGAGCAGGACCGAGGTGGCGCGGCCCTTGGCGTCGGGGGCGACCATGGTCACCGCCGTGGCGAGGGCGACGGCGAGGAACCCGGCGTTGGCGAGCGCCGCGACGACACGCGTGCCGAGCAGCACGGGAAAGCTCGTCGTCAGCGCGCCGACGACGTGCACGAGGGCGAAGACGAGGAGGAAACCGAACAGGGCCGGGCGGCGCGGCCAGCGCACCGCGAGGACCGCCGTGAGCGGCGCCCCGACGATCATGCCGAGCGCGAAGGCGGAGGTGAGCGCGCCGGCGGCGGGGATGGAGACGCCCAGGTCATGGGCGATGTCGGGGCCGAGCCCCGAGAGCATGAACTCGGATGTTCCCTGCGCGAAGACGGCGAGGGCGAGCAGGTGGAGAGCGAAGGGCACGACGGACTCCGGGACCGTGGAGAAGGGGTGTGGTCGCGGTTCCGGCGGCGCGTGCGGTGGCTGCGGTATGCGGCGGCGGAGGCCTGGTCCGGGAAGGGACGGGCCTCAGCGGGGCGCGGAAGAAGGCCACCGGACGGCTGCCGGTGGCCGGAGTCTGTCGGACTCGGGGCTGGTCACGGGGTGAGCGTAGGGCCTTCGGGGCCGGGGCGGCCAGCGGGTTTCGCGCGGCCCGGACCTACACCGCCCGCACCGCGCCCCGCGCCGAGCCGGAGATCCCCGCGAGGAAGCCCTGCGCGTGGTCGGAGACGCCCTGCCGCAGCCACGTCGGGTCGATCTCGCACACGGCGACCTTCACGCCCGTGCCGGCGAGGGCGATGGGCAGGGTGTGCACGACGGTCGACGGGAAGCTGAGGATGGTCCGGCCTATCGGGCCGCGCCGGGCGATCAGTTCGAGGGGGAGGTCGGGGCGGACGATCTCCAGGCCGGTCCCGGCGGCGAGGCGGTGCAGCTTGTCGGCGCTCTCGCGGCGGTGCGCGAAGTAGCGGGTGGCGCCGTGCGCGCGGGCCAGTTCGCGGACCGCGGCGAGGTACTGCTCCAGGTCGACGACGCCCGTCTCGACGAGGGAGGTGCCGACCATGTCGGCGCCGCGCGTGATGCGGGGCGGGCCGAACCGGGCGCGGGTCCACGCGTAGTCGTTGGAGCTGACCGTGACGCCTTCGGGGACCTCGTCCACCGGCATCGACGTGAACACGGACACCGAGTCGCGGCGGGCGTGCGCGGTGAGCCTGCGGCGTGCGGCGGCGGCGACGGGGCCGAAGACGAGGTCGCGCGGGCCCGTCCGGCCGCCGCGCCGGTGCCAGCGCACGAGCCGTTCGCCGCGCACCAGTTGGGCGACGAACTCCATGGTGGCGGTGCCGTCGTCGACGACGACGAGCTCGCGGGCGCGGGTGATCGTGAGCAGCAGCTGTACGTAGCGGGAGAACGGGTCGCCGAGGACGATCCGGTCGGCCCTGCGCAGCGAGGTGGCGAGCCCGCCGATGGTCTGGAAGGGCGCGGCCGCGCCGCCGCGGGCCTCCTCCCAGCGCACCGTGTGGCCCTCGGTGCGGGCGAGTTCGGCCATGCGGCGCAGCTGGCCGCGGGTCATCGGGTCGGTGGGCGAGAGCACCACGACGGTCGCGAGGACCTCCTGGTGGTGTGCCCACTCCAGGACGTTGAGGAGCTGTACCGGGCTCTCGACGAAGCACAACGTACTGCCGGACATGCTGCCCTCCCGAGGGCGCCGAGAGCGGCCCGGCGCGCGGTCAACCGCGCCGGGCCGCTCAGGGGTTGAGGTCACACACCCACCGGCTCGCCGGCGGCGACGGCGATCTCCGACTCGGCGACGACACCGGGCACGCGGCGCAGCTTCTTCATCGGGCCGAGCTCGGACTCGTAGACCTTCTTGACGCCGTCACCGAGGGCGGTCTCGATGACGCGGATGTCGCGCACCAGGCGCTCCAGGCCCTGCGGCTCCACGGAGGCGGCCTGGTCGGAGCCCCACATGGTGCGGTCGAGGGTGATGTGGCGCTCGACGAAGGTGGCGCCGAGGGCGACGGCGGCGAGCGTGGTCTGGAGGCCGGGCTCGTGGCCGGAGTAGCCGATCGGGACGTTCGGGTACTCGTCCTGGAGCGTGTTGATGACGCGCAGGTTGAGCTCCTCGGCCTTGGCCGGGTACGTCGACGTGGCGTGGCACATCAGGATGTTGTCGGATCCGAGGACCTCGACCGCGTGGCGGATCTGCTTCGGCGTCGACATGCCGGTGGACAGGATGACCGTCTTGCCGGTGGCGCGCAGGGCGCGGAGCAGCTCGTCGTCGGTGAGGGACGCGGAGGCCACCTTGTGGGCGGGGACGTCGAACTTCTCCAGGAAGGCGACGGCCTCGGTGTCCCACGGGGAGGCGAACCAGTCGATGCCGCGCTTCTTGCAGTACTCGTCGATGGCCCGGTACTCGTCCTCGCCGAACTCGACGCGGTGCCGGTAGTCGATGTACGTCATGCGGCCCCAGGGGGTGTCCCGCTCGATGTCCCACTGGTCGCGCGGCGTGCAGATCTCCGGGGTGCGCTTCTGGAACTTGACGGCGTCGCAGCCGGCGTCGGCGGCGGCGTCGATCAGGCGGAACGCGTTCTCCAGGTCGCCGTTGTGGTTGATGCCGATCTCGCCGGTGACGTAGACGGGGCGGCCGGGGCCGGCCTCGCGCGAACCGAACTTGCGGATGCGGGAGTTGGAAGCGTTGGACATGGTGGGTACGTTCCTTACTTTTCGAGGGAGTCGAGAGAAGGGCCGAGGATCCAGCTGGCGATCTCTCGGATCGCGCCTTCGCCTCCGGGGACGGTGGTGACGGCGCGTGCGGCGCCGCGCACGACGTCATGGGCACTGGCGACCGCCACGGGCCAGCCCGCGAGGGCGAAGCACGGGAGGTCGTTGACGTCGTTGCCGACGTAGAGCACGCGCTCGGGCGCGATGCCCTGCTCCTCGCACCACTGCTTGAGTGCGAGGTCCTTGCGGTCGATGCCGTGCAGGACCGGGATCTTGAGCTTCCGGGCCCGGGCGGCGACGACCGGGTTCACCTCCGTGGACAGGATCAGCAGTTCGAGGCCGCTCCTGCGGAGGGCCGCGATGCCGAGTCCGTCACCGCGGTGCACGGTGACGGACTCCCGTCCGTCGGAGTCGATCAGCACCTTGTCGTCGGTCTGGGTGCCGTCGAAGTCGAGGACGACCGCGTCGACGTCCTCCCTGGACGGGAGGACGGACTGCTGGTCGAAGAGGGGGGCCAGCGCGCGGGCGCGGGCCAGGTCGTGCGGGTCGTCGATCTCCAGGACCCGCGCGGGGTCGGTGCGCACGAGTTCCGTGCGGCCGAAGAAGCGGTGCTCGTGGCGGCGGAACCCGCCGGTCTCCATGCCGTAGACGGCGCCGGTCTCCAGGAGGTCCTGGGGGCGGTCCTGGCGCATCTGGCGCTGCGACTTGTCGTGGTTGACGCCGTAGCCGCCGCCGGTCGTGGTCTGCCGGTCGGCGAGGACGGCGACGCCGCCCGCCTCGGCGGCCGCGGTGTGCACGGTGGCCGGGCGCGGCTCATCGTCCTCGTGGCGCCACACGAACCCGTGGAAGGGCGCCACCGTCAGCGCGCTGTCGGCCCCCTTGTCGAGGATCGCGCCGACCACCGCGTCGATGTCCTCCCGTACGAGGAAGGGGCTCGTGCACTGGACGAGCAGCACCACGTCGACGGCCGCGCCGTGCAGCGCCTCGTGCGCGTCCATGGCGTGCAGCACGGCGGCCTCGGAGCTGGACTTGTCGCCCGCGATGGCGACGGGCCGGGTCACGACCTCGGCGCCCGCGTCCCGCGCCGCGGCGGCGATGGCCGCGTCGTCGGTGGAGACCACGACGTCGGTGACCTGCCGGGTGGCGAGGCACTCGCGCACGGCGCGGGCCACCAGCGGCACGCCGCCGACCGGGGCCAGGTTCTTCGCCGGGACGCCCTTGGAGCCGCCGCGGGCGGGGATCACGGCGAGGACGCGTCGGACGGGGGCTGCGAGGCCCGCCTCCGGAGCGGCCGGGACCGTCTCGAGGTCGGTCATGTGCGCTTCTCCTTCAGGGAGTCGGTCATTCCTCAGAGGCGGGGTCACAGCTCCCCCATCCGCCGGATCACGGGGGCGACGCGCTGCACCCCGTGCCGGTAGGCGCCGCGGGCGGCCCGGCGCACGACCTGCCGCACCGGGCCCGGCTCCCGGTCGCCGGCGGGCGCGCCGGGCAGCGGGGAGCCGTCGGGCGCGAGGTGGTGGCGGGCGAGGATGCGCGGCAGGTAGCCGGGGGCGGTGGTGCGGTTGTAGTAGGGCGCCAGCGGGGCCCGGTCCTTGGCGAGCAGCTCGGCGACCCTGGCCCGCGCGCCGTCGAAGGCGCTCTCGTACGCCCCGTCCGCGGCGACGCCCTGGCGGGCCAGCCAGCCGGGTTCCGGTTCGGGCCGCAGTCCCGCGTCGAGCTGGTCCCAGGAGGCGAGGCAGCCGGAGCCGGTGAAGTGGTGGTTGCCGAGTGCCTCGCGCACGCCCAGGTCGGTGAGGAGCGCGGTCGGGATGCGCCGGTGCAGGGACTCGAGGGCGGCGGTGGAGCTGACCGTGACGAGCAGGTCGGTGCGGTCGAGGACCTCGCCCATGTTCCCGTACACGAGCCGGAAGTTGGCCGGCAGCTCGCGGCGCTGCGCGAGCTTCTGGTACGGGATCTCCTCGATGTGCGTGGTGTGCTCGCCGGGCTTGCTGCGCAGCTTGAGCAGCACCTCGCGCTCGGGGTGCGACGCGGCGTGCCGGACGAGGCGGTCGAGCAGGTAGCCGCGGTCGGCCGCCGTGTCCGGCACGGAGGGCTGCGCCGCGAAGGTCACCGTGTACGGCTCGCGTTCACCGGCGTAGGGCTCGCCGCCGAGGAACGGCAGCGCGCACTCGGTGACCGCGGAGGCGTCCGCGCCCACCCCCTCGTACACGGCGCGGAAACGCTCCGCGTCGTAGCCGGAGTTGGCGAGCACCACGTCGGCGCCGTGCCGCAGCAGGAGGCCGTCGGCGAGCTTCTCGTAGACGACGCCGACGTAGCCGGTGACGACGACGGGGCGGCGCTCCGCGTCCCGCCAGGCGTGGGCGAGGCCGTGCAGGACGGCCTGGACGCCCCCGCCGACGAGGGCGAGCAGCACCACGTCGTAGGCTGCGGACTTCATCTCCCGCAGGAACTCGACGGCCGTGACCTCGCGCAGGCTGTCGGCGCGGACGCCGATCTCGCGGAGCTGGCGCGGGGTCGGGGTGGCTCGGCCGCGCAGCAGATAACCGTCGAGGGCGACGCCTTCGGGGGCGATGCGGGAGGCGGTGAGCGACCCCCATTTCCACCGGGTGTCGGAGTCCGCGAGCACGGCGACCCTGAGCTGCTTTTCGTTCCTTACTGGCACGATGGAAAACTTAGGAAGCAATTCCGAGCCGCGGCCCAACCAGAATGCAACAAACGGTTAACAGCACACCGACGAATGGCGAATCGGCCCCGGAAAAAGCCTGCGCCAGGGCCGGTTCACGGTCCCGCCACGCTTCGTTCACCTGACATCAAGCCACCGGTCAAGACGAATGCCGGGCCGCGCCCTAACGTCACCGTCGTGGTCAAGCTCTCCGTCATCGTGCCGTTCTACAACGTGCAGCAATACGCGCCCGACACCCTCAGAAGTCTGCGAGCGAACGCACGCGACGACTTCGAATTCATTCTCGTCGACGACTGCTCCAAGGACGAGACACCGGACATTCTCGCGCGCGCCGAGCGCGAGCTGCCCGGCGCGGTCGTCGTGCGACACGAACGGAACGGAGGACTCGCGACCGCCCGCAACACCGGACTCGACAGGGCCCGCGGCGAATACCTCGCCTTCCTGGACGGCGACGACTGGCTCGCCCCGGGTTACTACAGCAAGCTGCTCGCCGCCATAGAGGGCCTGGGATGCGACTTCGTGCGCACGGACCACGTCCAGTGCACGGCGCGGGCCCGCTCGGTGCACCGTTTCCCGCACGGCCTGCGCGACGTCGTCATGGACCCGCGCGCGGCGATCCTGCCCGCCGACCGCTCGACCGCCGTCGACTACGCCTTCGCGTGGGCCGGCATGTACCACCGGCGGCTCGCCGACGAAGGCCTGCTGCACTTCACCGACGGCCTTCGCACGGCGGAGGACAGGCCGTGGGTCTGGCGGCTGCACCGCGAGGCGAAATCCTTTGCGGCGGTCAGCACCCTGGGCGTTTTCTATCGCCGCGGCGTCTCGTCCTCGCTCACCCAGATCGGCGACGTACGGCAGCTCGATTTCATCCGGGCTTTCGACCAGGTCGTCCGGGAAACGGCCCAGGACCGGGATGCGGAGCTGCTTCTCCCGAAGGCCGTGCGCACGTACTGCGCCATCATTTCCCACCACTTGGGATCCATCGAAAGGTTCGAACCACCCGTGGCCCGCACATTGAAGTCGCTCAGCGCGGCCGCGCTCAAGCGCATGCCGCAGGGCGTGCTCGACGACGCGCTCGACTCGATGGACACCCAGCGGGCGACGCGCCTGCGCCGGCTCCGCCGCCGCCCGGTCAGCGCGGAGGTCACGGCATGACGACCCGCATCCTGCTGGCCTCGACCCTGTACGGCGCCGCGACCCTCGCGGCGGCCCTCGACGCGGACCGGTTCGCCCCGGTGGACCGCACGCTGCTGCTGATCGCCAACAACGCGGCGACGCCCGAGACCACCCCCGCCGTCGACGAGATGCCCGGCTTCGAACAGCTGCGGGACCGCTTCGACGGCGTCCTGTCGTGGAACGAGGCGATCGCCCCCTTCCATCCCGGCAGCTGGTCGCCGCGCGCCGACGACATCCCGCTGTGGGAACGCTACTTGCGGCTCACGTGGGGCCTCGGCGACGACAACGTCGAGCTGGCCGTGGAGTCCATCCAGGTCAACCCGGCGATGGCCGTCGCGCAGATCTTCACGGGCGCCCCGGTCGACGTGTACGCGGACGGCCTGATGAGCTACGGCCCGACCCGCAACAAGATCGACCCGCTGATCGGCACCCGGGTGCGCCGGCTGCTCCACCTCGACCTGGTGCCGGGCCTGAAGCCGCTGCTGCTCACGGAGTTCGGCGTCGAGCCCGAGGTCGTCCCCACCGAGGTCTTCCTCAAGGTGCTCGCCGACCTGTGCGACGCGGCGGGCGAACTGCCGCGCCTGCCCGGCGAACCGGCGCTCCTCCTCGGCCAGTACCTCTCCGCCCTCAACATCCTCAGCGCCGAGGAGGAGGAGGACCTGCACGTCCGGATGATGCGCGGCGCCGCCCAACTCGGCCACAAGCACGTGGTGTTCAAGCCGCACCCCACCGCCCCGGCCCGCTGGTCGCGCGTCCTGGAGAAGGAGGCGGAACGCCTCGGCGTCGAGCTGACCGTCCTGGAGACGCCCGTCCTCGCCGAGGTCCTCTACCAGCGGATGCGCCCGGTCCTCGTCGTCGGCTGCTTCTCCACGGCGCTGCTCACCGCGAGCGCCCTGTACGGCATCCCGGTGGCCCGCATCGGCACGGCGACGCTCCTGGACCGCCTCACGCCGTACCAGAACAGCAACCGGGTGCCGGTCACCATCGTCGACGCGCTGCTGCCCGACCTGACCGACCGCACGGCCGTCGAGGCGCAGGAACAGCCGCTGCCCGTCGGCGAGCTGGACGAGCTGCTGCGCGCGGTCGGCTACGCCATGCAGGCCAAGATCTACCCGGAGCTCCGTCGCCCCGCCGAGCGCTATCTCGCGACGCGCCTCGACGACCGCACCTGGCGCTACTTCAAGCGGCGCCGGCTGACCTCCCTCGCCCTGCCCGGCGCGCTCCCCGCCCAGTTCGCCTTCATCCCGCGCAACGCGACGGTGCGCAGGGTCGCCAAGCGCGCCCGCTCCCTGAAGCGGGCCCTCGGATGACGGCTCCCGGCACGACGCTGCCCCCGCTCCCCGCGCCACAGACCGGACAGCAGCCGAAGGCGGCGCCCACGCGCCACCCGGCCCGCCTGTACGCCCTGGACGGGCTGCGGCTGGTCGCCGCGCTGATGGTCGCGGCGTACCACTACGGAGGCCGGGACGGCGAGATCTCGCAGGCCTGGGGGTCGTCGCCGCAGGACCAGTTCCCCACGCTGCACGGCTGGTTCGCGTACGGCTGTCTCGGCGTGCAGATCTTCTTCGTGATCAGCGGCTTCGTGATCTGCATGAGCGGCTGGGGCAGACCCCTGCGCTCGTTCTTCGCCTCGCGCGCCGCACGTCTCCTCCCCTCGTACTGGGTGGCGATCGTCCTGGTGACGGCCGTCTTCGCGCTGCCGGTCGTGGCGTACAAGGCGGTGTCGCCGAGCGACGCGCTCGTGAACCTGACCATGCTGCAGCAGCCGCTCGGCGTCGACCGGGTCCTCGGCGTGTGCTGGACGCTCTGGGCGGAGCTGCGCTTCTACGCTCTGTTCGCGCTCTGCGTCGTGCTGCCGGGCGCGACGCGGCACCGGGTGGTGCTGTTCTGCGCGGTGTGGACGCTGGCGGCGGTCCTCGCGGAGGGCTCCGGAGAGCCGCTCGCGACGCTCGTCCTGATGCCGGAGTACGCGCCGTTCTTCATCGGCGGCATCGGCCTGTACCTGGTGCACCGCAACCGCCACGACGTCACGGCGTGGGGCATCGTCGCGGTGAGCTGGCTGATCGGGCAGCACTTCGCGGTCGACCGGACGTGGCACGCGCCGAACCCGGACTTCTTCTCCTACCGCTCGTCGTTCGGGATCGTCGTGGTGATCACGCTCGGCTTCGCGGCGGTGGCGGCGATCGCGCTCGGCTGGACGAGCTGGGCGAAGTGGCGCTGGCTGACGGTCGCCGGCGCCCTCACCTACCCGTTCTACCTGGTCCACGAGCACCTGGGCTGGGTGGCCGTCGCGGCCCTGCACCGTCGCGTGGGCCTGCCGTCGTGGGCCACCTTCGGGACGACGATCGCCCTGATGCTGGTGCTCGCCTGGCTGCTGAACCGTTACGTCGAGAAGTGGGCGACGCCGCTGCTGCGCAGGTCTCTGAACCAGCGCCCGCACGCGACGTAGGGCGCCGCCCGCCGGGGTGCTACACGCTGGACAGCGAGAGCTTCACCGCGAAGCCGAGGAACAGCACCCCGGCCGCCGAGGTCGCACCCGCGGACAGGCGCCTGCGGCGGCGGAAGGCGGCGGACAGCTTCATGCCGCTGAAGATCAGCGCGGAGAGGTAGAGCACGCTGGCCGCCTGCGCGAAGGCGCCGAGCACCACGAAGGACAGGGCGGGGTACGCGTAGGTCGGGTCGACGAACTGCACGAAGAAGGCGATGAAGAACAGGATCGCCTTCGGGTTGAGCAGGCTGATCACGAAGGCGCGGCGGAACGGCCGCTCCTGCGCGGGCTCCTCCTCCGCGGCGCCGCTCTCCGCCGCGAGCCGCTCCTTGCGGGTGCGCCACATGCTCCACGCGGCGCGCATCATGCCGATGGCGAGCCAGGTCAGATAGCCGGCGCCCGCGTACTTCACGATCCCGAAGATCAGCGCGTTGGCCTGGAGCAGGGAGGCGACCCCGGCGGCCGAGAGGGTCATCAGGACGGTGTCGCCGCACCACACGCCCGCGGCCGCCTTGTAGCCGGTGCGTATGCCGCGGCGGGCGCCGACGGAGAGCACGTACAGCGAGTTCGGCCCCGGCAGGAGGATGATGAGGGCGAGGCCCGCGAGATAGGTCGGAAGATCGATGACACCCAGCATGTCGGGAGTGTCGCACGGCCCTCCGGCGGGCCGTGCGTGGGTCCCGGATACCGGACACTCAGCGTCGGACGATCCCCCGCCACGGGGCTCTGCCCCGGACCCCGCGCCTCAATCGCCGGCGGGGCTTGATTTGTCGAGACTTCGGCGGCGGGCGCCGGTAATTCAAGCCCCTGCGGCGATTGAGCAGCGGGGTCCGGGGCGGAGCCCCGAGAGCTCAGCCCCGTCGCAGCGAAACCGTCAGAACGTCTCCGACGGAACGTACGCCCCCCACACCCCGCGGAGCGCGTCGCACACCTCGCCCACCGTCGCCCGCGCCCGCAGCGCGTCCTTCATCGGGTAGAGGACGTTGTCCTCGCCCTCCGCCGCCTTCTTCAGCTCGGCGAGCGCCGCGTCCACCGCCGCCTGGTCCCGCCCGGCCCGCAGCTTCGCGAGCCGCTCGGCCTGCTGGGCCTCGATGGCCGGGTCGACGCGGTGCGGCTCGTAGGGCTCCTCGCCGTCGAGCTGGTAGCGGTTGACGCCGACCACGACGCGCTCACCGGAGTCGGTCTCCTGCGCGATGCTGTAGGCGGAGCGCTCGATCTCGCTCTTCTGGAAGCCGTGCTCGATCGCGTTGACCGCGCCGCCCAACTCCTCGACCTTGTCCATGAGTTCGAGGGCCGCGGCCTCCACGTCGTCCGTCATGCTCTCGACGACGTACGACCCGGCGAACGGGTCGACGGTGGCCGTCACATCCGTCTCGTACGCGAGGACCTGCTGCGTACGCAGGGCGAGCCGCGCCGACTTGTCGGTCGGGAGCGCGATGGCCTCGTCGAAGGAGTTCGTGTGCAGCGACTGCGTGCCGCCGAGGACCGCGCCGAGGCCCTGGACCGCGACGCGCACCAGGTTCACCTCGGGCTGCTGGGCCGTGAGCTGCACACCCGCCGTCTGCGTGTGGAAGCGGAGCATCAGCGACTTGGGGTTCTTGGCGCCGAACTCCTCCTTCATCACCTTCGCCCAGATCCTGCGCGCCGCACGGAACTTGGCGACCTCCTCCAGGATCGTCGTACGGGCGACGAAGAAGAACGACAGGCGCGGCGCGAAGTCGTCGACGTCCATGCCGGCCGCGACGGCCGTGCGGACGTACTCGATGCCGTCGGCGAGCGTGAACGCGATCTCCTGCGCGGGCGAGGCCCCGGCCTCGGCCATGTGGTAGCCGGAGATCGAGATGGTGTTCCACTTCGGGATCTCGGCCTTGCAGTACTTGAAGATGTCCGCGATCAGACGCAGCGAGGGCTTGGGCGGGAAGATGTACGTGCCACGGGCGATGTACTCCTTGAGCACGTCGTTCTGGATGGTGCCGGTGAGCTTGTCCGCCGGCACCCCCTGCTCCTCGCCCACGAGTTGGTACATGAGGAGCAGCAGCGCGGCCGGGGCGTTGATCGTCATCGACGTGGAGACCTTCTCCAGCGGGATGCCGTCGAACAGGACGCGCATGTCGTCGATGGAGTCGATCGCGACGCCGACCTTGCCGACCTCGCCGGAGGCGATCGGGGCGTCGGAGTCGTGGCCCATCTGGGTCGGCAGGTCGAAGGCGACGGACAGGCCCATCGTGCCGTTCTCGATGAGCTGCTTGTAGCGGGCGTTCGACTCGGTGGCCGTGCCGAACCCGGCGTACTGCCGCATCGTCCACGGGCGGCCCGTGTACATCGTCGGGTAGACACCGCGCGTGAAGGGGTATGCGCCCGGTTCGCCCAGCTTCTGATCCGGGTCCCAGCCCTCCAGAGCCGCCGGGCCGTAGACCGGCTCGATGGGCAGTCCGGACTCGGATTCGCGCGCCATGGTTGTGCCTCCAGCGATGACTTGCCGATGCTTGCCGTGAATTGCTGTTACTTGCCAGTAGTGAACGACCCTCGCGACGGACTGTAGCGGCGGGCGTGCGGCCAGTGGAGAGCCCCGCGCTGGGACCTTGCTCACAGACTTTCCCGCGTTTGCCCCTCGTCATCACGTTGGGGGCACACCGAGTTCGAGCCCGTCGGGACGCGGGCAGCATCTGTCGTGACACGAGAGAGCGGCGCGGCAGGCGGGGGGACGTCATGCGGACAGCTGTCCTACGTTCATCGATCGCGGTCACCGGGGTGCTGGCCCTGGTCGGCGGGTGCACGGCCCAGGCGGTGGAGCACGGCACCTCCGCGCGGTCCTCGCCGTCGTCGACCGCGCCGACGCCTTCCGGGGACGACAAGCCGGCCGGGGGCGACAAGCCCGCCGCCTCCGCCTCCCCGAGCCCCTCCCCCAAGGTCCTCCTCGCCCCCGGCGACAGCTCCAAGGACGTGCGGGAGCTCCAGGCCCGGCTGCGCCAGGTGGCGTGGCTCTACAACGGGCCCACGGGCACTTACGACGACCTGACCGCCGACGCGGTCAAGGGGTTCCAGGGCAAGCGCGGCCTTCCGCGCACGGGTGAGACGGACACCGTGACGTGGCGGCGCCTGCTGAACATGACGCACGAGCCGGGCAAGTGGGAGCTGTACCAGTTCGGCGGGCAGACCCCGGCGGAGCCGGATCCGCGCTGCATGAAGGGGCGGGTGCTGTGCATCAGCAAGACCAGCCGCACGCTGTCGTGGATGGTGGACGGCAGGCGCGTCCTGACGACGGAGGTGCGGTTCGGCTCCCAGTACACGCCGACCCGCGAGGGCGTCTTCCACGTCGACTTCAAGTCCCGGCACCACGTCTCGACGCTCTACGACACCCCGATGCCGTACGCGATGTTCTTCAGCGGCGGCCAGGCGGTGCACTACTCGACGGACTTCGCGGCGCGCGGCTATGCCGGGGCCTCGCACGGCTGTGTGAACGTCAAGGACGAGCGGACGATCGCGCGGCTGTTCGCGCAGGTGCGCAACGGCGACAAGGTCGTCGTCCACTGGTGAGGGCGCGCGGGTGAGGTGTGAAGGGCGCGGGTGGGACCGGGGGAACGTGTCCCACCCGCGCCGGTGGCACTGAGCACCAGGTACGGGGGGAACCCGGGCTCGTGCACGGCCGATGACCAGTCGGCTCACTCATTACTGCGCCGCGGTGTCCAGAAACGTCACACCTGGAGAGCAACCTTTTTGACCCGTTACGTTTCCGCAGGTCACGGCGTCGGAGTCGCGGTCACGCCGTTGTCGAGGGTCGCGCTCGGGGCGGCGTCGGGGCTGAGACTCGCACTGGGGCTCACGCTGGGACTCGCACTGGGGCTCGCACCGGCGGCCCGGTCCCCGTCCTCGTCGTCGTTCTCGGCGTCGCCCTTGCCGTCGCCCTTGCCGCCCGAGCCGCCGCCGTCGTCCGACGACGCGGTCTTGCTTCCCGAACCGCTCTTGTCGCCCGTGTCGTGCGAGGCGGTCCTGTCGGCCGACGAGGTGGGTGCGCCGGACCGGGCGAGGACGCGGTCGCAGAAGCGGCCGAGGCTCCGCGTGTCCTGCCCGAGGGCCTTCGCGGACGCCTCCAGGCGCTGTACGTCCGCGGCGCCGGACTCCCCGCCCCGGTACTTGCGGCAGGTCTCGACGAGCTTGCGGGCCTGCGCCTTCGCGCCTTCGGCCGCGCTCGCGTCCGGCCTGGGGTGCTGGGAGGTGCGGCCGTCGGGCGGTTCGCCCGCGCTGCGGTCGCGGGGCGGGGGGCCCGAGGCGGAGCCGCCGCCGGGCGGGCCGGACGACTCCGTCGGCTTCGGCACGGCGTGGCCGTCCTCAGTGACCCCCGCGGAGGCAGAGGCCAGCGGCCTGTCGGGGCTCGCGGCGGCGGACACGGACGCGGCGGGCGCCGGATCGTCGGACCCGCGGAACGGCGAGGGCAGCACCCCGGTCCCCGCGGCGACCGCGACCCCGCCGACCATGCAGGCGGCGAACGCGGCGACCGCTCCCAGCCGCGCGGGACGCCCCCAGCGCGGCCGCCGTGCGGCCTTCGGGGCGGGCCGGGCGGCACGCCGGGCGCGGCCGGGGCGCACCGGGCCGCTCGCGGCCTCGTTCACAGCGCCGTTCACAGCTGTGACGGCGCGCGTCTCGCGGAACGCCTTCAACGCGGCGTCCTCGCCCGGAAGTTCACCTTCGGGACCGGCCGGCACCTCGGCCAGCGCGTACAGCGCGGAGGACAGCCGATCGGCCCGCCGGGCGTCGTCTCCGGAGACGGCCGGGGCCTCTCCGCGCAGCAGGCGGTCCGCCGCGTCGCGGTTAAGCCACTTGTCGTGCTCGTCGGCCATCACATGTCCTTCTGCGTCCGCGAACGCGAATGCGTCACACCTGCGGACGTCGCCGTGCGGGTGCGGTCACGCCGTGGAGTCGGTACCGCTTCGAGGGAGTCGGCGGAGCTCCCGGCCGCCTGAGAATCGGCGGCGCCGAGCAGTTCGGCCAGCCGCTTCAGGCCGCGGTGCGCGGCGGTGCGGACCGCGCCGGGCCGTTTGCCGAGGGTCTGCGCGGCACTCTTCGCGTCGAGCCCGACGACGACGCGCAGCACGACGGCCTCGGCCTGGTCCTGCGGGAGCTTGGAGATGAGCGCCATGGCGCTGCCGGTGGCCAGGGACTCCATGGCCTCGTCGGCGGTGTCGGAGAGGGCGGGCCTGCCGGTGAGCTCGGTCTCGTCGCCGCCGACGGCCGGCCGGCGTCCCCGCATGCGTATGTGGTCGAGCGCGCGGTTGCGGGCGATCCGGGCGGCCCAGCCGCGGAACCGGTCGGCATCGCCCTCGAAGCGCTCGAGGTCGCGGGCTATCTGCAGCCAGGCCTCCGACGCGACGTCCTCCGCGTCCGGGTCGCCGACCAGCGTGCGCACGTATCCGAGCAGCCGGGGGTGCACGGCGCGGTACACGGTCCGGAAAGCGGCCTCGCTCCCGTCCCGCGCCGCAAGCACCGCGGCGGTCAGCTCCGCGTCGTCCCCCAGCACTCCCTGCCCCTGCCCTGCCCTGGCCGTGAAGCCGTGTGCGCCGTCGATACGGGTGCGCGCTCGGCGCGAATCCGAACGCTACGGCCTGAAACGTCCTCGCGTCCATGTTCGTACAACCGGCAACCAACGGTGCCACAGGGCGGTGTGACAGAAAACGCACCGGCGGCGCTGAGATAAATACGGGCCGCTCGCGACCCGTGACGCGCGGCGGCCGGGGTCTCTCCTGTGGGGGGTGGCGACCTCGGCCGTCCCGCTTTTCCGGACCGGTTCGCTAGGGCCTGTCGCCCTGCTCCCGCGTGGTGTGGGCCGCCGCCCGCACCGGCCACCCCGTCCACCGCCTGCCCGGGCGCCAGTCGTCGCGGCGGCGGGGCGCCGCGGTGAGCGCCCCCGCGTCGCGGGCCTCCCGGTACGCGGCGAGCGCCCGCCGCTCGTCCTCGGCCCCCGGGGGCCGCCCGCCACCGCGCACGGCGTCGGCGAGCAGCGCGCCGGCCGAGGGCCGGCCGGCGGCGCGGCCCGCTCCGTCGGCTTCGTCGCCGGGTTCGACCGGCGGCGAGGAATTCGCAGTCATCTCGCCTCCCCCAGCGTGCGCGCCCGCCGATCCGTCACACCGGACGCCCGCCCGCTTCACCGCCCCCGAGCCGCCGGGCGAGCCGCCTCAGGCCCCGGTACGCGGCCGTGCGCACGGCTCCCGGCCGCTTACCGAGGACCCGCGCGGCGGCGGGCGCGTCGAGCCCCACGACGACCCGCAACAGCACGGCCTCCCGCTGGTCGGGCGGCAGCTGGTCGAGCAGCGCCAGCGCCCGCTCGGTGGAGAGCGCCTCCAGGGCCTGCTCCTCGGTGTCCTGCCGGCCGGGCAGTTCCAGCACGTCCTGCTCCAGGGCGGACTGCCTCGGCCGCACCTTCTGACGGCGCAGCAGATCCAGCGCGCGGTGCCGGGCGATGGTCGCGGTCCAGCCGCGGAACCCGGCCCCGTCGCCCCGGAACCTGCCGAGGTCCCTGGCGATCTCCAGCCACGCGTCGGAGGCGACGTCCTCCGCCTCGTCGCCCACGAGCCCGCGCAGATAGCCGAGCAGCCCCGGCTGTACGAGCCGGTAGGCGACGGCGAAGGCGGCCTCGTCGCCCTCCTGGGCCCGCGCGACGGCCGCGCCCAGCTCCCCGTCGTGCGCCTGCGCACGCCGGGACTCCCCTCCCTGGCCCAACCGGTCACCCCCTGACCGGATCAGCGCCGCCCTCCACGAAAACGTCACAGGAGCCGACTCGGTGACGTACGACACACCTGTGCAACCCGTGACGCTTTTCGACAGTCGTTCGCTGGATAGAGCATCTACCCGCGTGTCACGCGGGGTCCATGTGAACTTCATCAAGGGGTGGGGCAATTGAGCCCGCGACATTCGCGAGAACAAGCGGCGGACGCGCGCAGATCGCACGCGTACAAGCCGCTGAGTCTCAAGCGGAGAGCGTGGATCACGATGGGGGCGGTCGTGGTCGGCGGCGCCGGAGTCGTGTCGTACGCGATGGCCGATCCCGGCACCGACGCGGCCCCGGCCGCCGCGTACCGGGCGGCTGCCGTGCACACGTTGGCTCTGGAGACGAAGGCGGACCGCAAGGTCGTTCCGCAGAAGTCGACGAAGCCGTTCAGCGCCGTGTCCGTGACGTGGCAGAACCCGAAGGACGGGATCGACGGCACCGCCCAGTTCCGGGCGCGGGACGCGGCGTCCGGCGCCTGGGGCTCCTGGACCACCCTGCCGAAGGAGACCAACGACGCGGACGGCGCCGAGCGCGAGGGCACCGACATCCGCGGCGGCACCGCGTCCGTGTCGACCCAGAACGCCTCGAACGGCGTCGAGGTACGGGTCGTCGACGCCGACGGCAAGGCCGCCGACCTGCCGTCCGGGATGGACGTCAAGCTGATCGACCCGGGCACCGGCACCCGCGAGGGCGCCACCGAGCCCGCCGCGTTCACCTCCGACGAGACGCCGCCCGAGGCCCGCCCCTCCACGGTCGTGAAGCCGTCGATCATCCCGCAGTCGGTGTGGGGCCCCGGCCTCCCGCACGACGGAACTCCCGTGTACGACACGGACATCAAGGCCGCCGTCGTGCACCACACCGGCGTCGACTCGGACAACCAGGTGCCCTGCGCGCAGAGCGCCCAGCGGCTCCGCGAGATCCAGCAGGACCACGTCGGCAAGGGCTACTACGACATCGGCTACAACTTCGTGGTCGACCGCTGCGGCCAGATATTCGAGGGCCGCACCGGTGGCATGGACCTGCCGGTGCACGGGGCCCACAACTACGGCTTCAACACGGACACCGTCGGCATCTCGTACATCGGCAACTTCGAGTCGGCGAAGCCCACGAAGGCCGCGCTCGACTCCATCTCCCGCGTCGTCGCCTGGAAGTTCGGCCAGTACGGCCTCACGGCGACCGACAAGGTGACGCTGACGTCCAACGGCGACCTCGGCACCGACGGCAACAAGGTCCCCAAGGACTCCGCCGTCACGCTCCCCCGCGTCTTCGGCCACAAGGACACCAACGCCACCGCGTGCCCCGGCGCGAACCTGTACCCGAAGCTGAGCCGCGTCGCGACGCAGGCCGCCGCGCCCGGCGTCTCGCACGCCCTGGCGTCCCAGAACGTGATCGGCGACGCCACCGACGACATCGTCGCGGGCCTGCCGAAGGGGTCGAGCGGCGGCCAGATCGCCCTCGTGCCCGGCAGCATCGACGGCCCCACGACCACCGGCAAGAAGCTGATCTCGCAGTCGACCGGTGACGTGCCCGGCGCGGCCGAGAGCGGCGACGAGTTCGGCGCCGCCACGGCCACCGGCGACATCAACGGCGACGGCCACACCGACATCGTCGTCGGCCAGCCCGGCGAGGACGACACGGCCGGCCACTCCAACCGGGGCGCGTACACGATCCTGAACGGCCCGGACTTCACCACCGGCACCGGCGTCAACATGGACGGCAGCTACGAGCTGACCAACGCCAAGTTCGGCTCGGCGGTGGCCGTCGGCGACTTCGACGCGGACGGCAAGGCCGACGTGTTCGCCGCCTCCACCGGCACCGGCGGCACCTGGAGCGCCCGCTACGGCGACGACTGGGACACCGACTCCGCGATCACCACCTCCGAGGACAACCTGTCCAACGCGGACGCCGCGTCCGGCGACTTCAACCGGGACGGCTACGCGGACGTCGCGCTCAACTACCGCGACGGCGCGGGCATCGGCAAGGTCGTCTGGTACAAGGGCGGCTCCGGCGGCCTGCGCAAGGCCGCGACGCTGTCCCTCAAGGGCGGCCGCTCCATCGGCGCGGGCGACATCAACGGCGACGGCATCGACGACATCGCCATCGGCCAGCCGTACACCGCCGAGTCCGGCGCGGCGGCGGGCGGCCAGGTCACCTTCGTCAAGGGCTCGCTGCCCACGTCCACGACCGCGGGCGGGCTGACCACCACGGGCGTCAAGACCGTCCACCAGAACACGTCGGGCGTCCCCGGCGCCGCCGAGTCCGGCGACGCGATGGGCGCCTCGGTCGCGGTCGGCGACTACAACCTCGACGGCTACGCGGACGTGCTCGCGGGCGCCCCGAACGAGGACATCACCCGCACCTCGAACCGCTCCAACGCGGGCAACTCGATCCTGCTGAAGGGGACTTCGACCGGGATCACCGGAACCGGCGCACTCTCCGTCACACAGGACACGGCCGGCGTCCCCGGCTCCACCGAGTCGAACGACAACCTGGGCTCGGCGGTCGCCCTGACCGACCTCTCCGGGTACGGGCGGGCCGACCTGGTGCTCGGCACGGCGGGCGAGAACGCGGGCGAGGGCAACCTGACGTACGTACCGAGCAACTCCAGCGGTCTGGGTCTGACCTCGACCAAGACCTTCACGAAGACCACGCTCGGCACCTCTGCGACCGCGCGCATCGGGACCAACCTGGCTCCGTAGGACGCCAGTTGTACCGGTGAGGGCCGTGGGGGCCGTTCAGTCCCCCACGGCCTTTTCCGTTGCGCCGTCGGACACCGGCGCCGCGTCAGCCGCGGCCCCGCGCGCGCCGCGAGACGACCGCCCGCAGCACCCTGCGCCCCTCCGTCGAGACGACCAGGGCCTGCCGGAGGCCGCCCGCGCCGCCGCCCGCGAGCAGCTCCAGGATCTGGGTCTGGCGGCGCAGTTCGGCCGCGACCAACGGTGACATCCCCTCGGTGCGGCCCTCCCGGCGGACGCTCACGCTGGCCGCCCGGTCCTGAGCCACATCGAGCATCCGGTGCACCTGGAGCGCGGCCACCGAGCAGGCGTCCGCCCACTCCCGCCACGCGTCGGCCACCGCCCGCTCCGGCGCGGCCCCCAGCATCCGCCGCACCAGCTCCGCCGCCTCGCCCTCGCCCGCGGCACCGCTCAGCGCGTCGCGCGCCGCGACGAGCCGCGCGCCCCAGTCCGCGCCGTCCTCCGCGAGGCTCGCCCACAGCGGGCGCAGCACGTCCTCCTCCGGATCGCCGGGCCCGCCGACGCCGAGCAGCGGCACACACCGGTCGAGGCAGCCGAGCCCGCTCGTGGCCAGGCCTCGTTCATCGGCCTGCGCGATCAGTTCCACCAGGCTCATGGACGTAACGCTCCTCCGGACGCGGACCCAGGAATTCCCCTTGGCACCTACGCAAGCAACTGCGCCCGCGCAGCACAGAACGTCACTGTCCCTGTACGCCGAGACGGTCGAGGAAGCGGAAGAACAGCTCCTCCGCCGAGGGCTCGGCGGCCGCGCGCAGCACCTCGTCGAGCGGCGCCAGGGGCACCTCGCGGCCGCACTCGGCGGCCCAGCCGACGGCCCGCTCGGCGGCGTCGCCGGGCGGCAGGAAGTAGTCCTCCAGGGCGCGTTCGTCCCCGCCTATGTACCCGGTCATCGCGGACCGCCCCAGGCACGCCGTCCAGGCGCCGCTCCCGGGGCCCGCCGCCTCGACGACCGCGCAGGCCGAGTCCATGACGTAGCCGAACAGGGCGGGCGCCCCGGTCTCCGCCGCCAGCGCGTTCATGCTGCCCACGTCCCGGGCCTGCTCGCCGCCGCCGGGGCACTCCCACACCTGCCAGCCGCCGGACCGCTCCTCCAGGAGCGTCAGCTCCTCGCGCACCCCGACCAGGGCCTCGCACTTGTCCAGCGGCCGATCGCTTCTGGCGACCACGTAGTAGCCCCAGTAACCCATGCCCGTTCCCCCCGTCCCGGTGTACGTCACAAACTTCGTACCTGCGGCCGAATAGACCACAGGCACAAGGGAGTTCGCCACCAGAACGGCGGATCGCGGCGCTCAGCCGTCCAGCTTGTCGGCCAGGTCGACGAACTTCGGCCAGCTCAGCTCCGGCTCCTTCGGGTCCCACAGCTTCTGCACGGTCGCCCGCAGCGGCATCCGGATGCCCTTGGCGACCTGCTCCGGCGTCTGCGCCCCGGAGAGGTCGCACCACACGGCGAACGAGCCGCCGAGGATCTGGTCGTCGTACTTCGCGGGCACCGGGCTCGTCTTGCGCAGCACGCGCGGCGTCCAGCTCTCGTAGATCCGCTCACCGGTCGGATAGACGAAGGTGTTGGGCTGCCCGAGGACGTAGTACAGGTACTCGTCGTTGTAGTTCGTCACCTTCCGGCCCTCGTCCAGATACTCGAGCGGCTCGCGCGCCCCGATCTCCTTGCCGGTCCAGTACGCGACCTCGATGCCCTTGTCGGCGTCGACGACCCCGCCCTTGTAGAAACCGTCGTTCCAGGCCTTCAGGTTCCGGTCATAGGGCGCCATGGTCTTTGCCCGGTCGTTGAGCCAGCCCTGCGCGAGGTCCTGGACCTTCGCGTTCGCCCCGTACTTCTCACGGGCCGCGGCGGCGAGCTGCGGGTAGGAGGCCTCGGGGTTCTCGCTCATCAGCGCCCGGTACTCGTCGGCGCCCAGATGCCAGTACGCACCCTTGAACAGCTTCGCGTACTCCTTCAGCAGATCGTCGACGATCCGCGCGGCACCCGGCTTCGAGATGTCGACGGCGCCGCGCGCCGCCACCCCGCTCGCGTCGCGCAGCTGGAGGTCGGGGTGCGCGGCGATCACCGCGCCCAGGTGCCCCGGCGAGTCGATCTCCGGCACGACCGTGATGTGCCGCTCGGCGGCGAGCTTCAGGATGTCCTTCACCTGCGCCTTGCTCAGGTGCTCGTCGGAGACGACCTCCGGGTGCGAGTCGGAGGCGATCCGGAAGGACTGGTCGTCGGAGAAGTGCAGCCCCAGCTGGTTGTACTTGAGGTCGCCGATGTCCCGGATCCGGTCCTTGATCCAGTCGGCCGTGAAGTGCTTGCGCGCGATGTCCAGGTTGAATCCGCGCTGCGCCTTGGCGGGCTCGTCGGCGGTGACGCCCTCCGGCGCCTTCGCCCCGTCGTGCACCTCCTGCTTGAGGGTGCGCGTCCCGTAGTAGACGCCGGTGTCGCTCGGCCCGGTGATCCGCACGGTGCCGCCCTCGACGGCCATCCGGTACGACTCCGGGTTCGCGCCGCGCTTCCCGCCGATCGCCAGCTCGACGTCGCCGGGCCCCGCGTCGCCCGACCCCGCGTACTTCAGGTCCAGCTCTTCGGCGAGGAGGCGCCCCTCTTCGGCCAGTTCGCCGTCCTTCACGACGACCTTGCCGCCGTCCGGCTTCCAGCCGGGCCCGTGCGCGGGCGTGAAGTCGCGCACCTCGGGGATCGTGTGCGCGGGCTTGGACAGCGGGTACGAACGGGTCGGCGAGGGCGCCGAGGTCGTCGCCGACTTCCCGTCGGACGGAGCCGACCCGCCACCGCTCGAACACCCCACGACCGCGACCAGCGCGACCCCGACGGCGACGACCACAAGAGCTTTCCGCTCCTTCTCCACGAAGTACCTCGCTGAACCAAGTCGACCGGACACGTACGTTGCCGACGGTAACGGTGTCCCTCCAGGGGCGCGGGGAACTGCGCAAACGCAACGACGACGAGTCGGACAGCCGCACAGCGAACAGCACAAACACCGGCACTGGTGCGCACCGTCACCCACCACACGCAAACACGCCGTCCGAGTGAATTTCACACATCCACCGGACACTCACGACAAGCTCTGGCTAACGTTTGCGCCACACCCACCCCACCCGCCCCTGCCGGAGGCCCCCGCTGAGCCCCCTCCAGACTCCCGGCCGCCTGCCCATACCGGCCCAGGCCACGGCACCCGGGGACCCCGCTTTCCTGGCGCAACTGAACGTGCTGCCGCAGGAGGCCGCCGAGCGGACCCTGCTGACGTGCTGCCGCAGCCGGGCCTGGGCGCACCGGGTGGCCGCGCACCGCCCCTACCCGGACGTGGAGGCGCTGCTCGCCGCGGCGGACGAGGCGGCGTACGACCTCGCCCCCGCCGATGTCACCGAGGCGCTGACCGGCGAGGACCTGGTGCTGCCGCGGGACCCCGCCGCCTACTCGGGGCACTCGGGCTACTCGGCGTACGCCGCCGCGAACACCGCGCTCGTCGCGGCCCACGGCGCGTACCAGACCCGCTTCGGCCACCCCTTCGTGATCTGCCTGGACGGCATCGCGCCCGACGAGGCCCTCGACCACCTGCTCGCGGGCCTGCGCACCCGGCTCGGCCACGACCCTGTGCACGAGCGGGAACTGGCCGCCGAGGAGCTGCGCCGGCTCGCCCGCGGCCGGCTCGCCCGGCTGGCCCGCACGGAAACCGCCCGCGAAACCGGCCGGGAAACCGGCACCAATAGCCCGTACGTGCCTGTTTGATTGCCTGTTTGATCACACATAAGGCCCCCGTGCGAGTGTTCCGACAACTCGTCGATACGATGACGAGCGGCCGGTGGACCGTACCCGGCCGGGCCCGCCCGACACTGAAGCCGGCGCGGCTCTAGTCCCCGCTCCCGGAGGGTTCTTCCGTGCCGGCTGGAACGCTGTACCGCGGCCGGGAAGGCATGTGGTCGTGGGTGGCTCATCGAGTCACCGGTGTCCTCATTTTCTTCTTCCTGTTCGTGCACGTCCTCGACACCGCTCTCGTCCGCGTCTCGCCCGAGGCGTACGACGACGTCGTGGCCACCTATAAGACGCCGCTCGTCGCGCTTCTGGAATACGGCCTCGTGGCCGCGATCCTGTTCCACGCGCTCAACGGCCTGCGTGTGATCGCCGTCGACTTCTGGTCGAAGGGCCCGCGCTACCAGAAGCAGATGCTCTGGACCGTCATGGGCATCTGGATCGTCCTCATGGTCGGGGCCCTGTACCCCGTCCTCGGCCACGCCGTCCGCGCAGTCTTCGGGAGCTGAGGCCAGACATGTCTGCTGACACCACCCCCGCACAGTCCGGCGTCGGTCCCGTCGAGGGCGTCTCGCTCTACGACGTCGACAACCCGGCCCCGTACATCGAGCCCCCGCGCAAGCGCACCTCGAAGACCCCGCGCACCACGCGCGGCAACTTCGAGATGGCCGCATGGCTGTTCATGCGCCTGTCGGGTGTCGTCCTCGTCGTCCTGGTCCTCGGCCACCTGCTGATCCAGCTCGTCCTCGACGGCGGCGTCTCCAAGATCGGCTTCGCGTTCGTCGCGGGCCGCTGGGCGTCCCCGTTCTGGCAGGGCTGGGACCTGCTGATGCTGTGGCTCGCGATGCTGCACGGCGCCAACGGCCTGCGTACCGTCATCAACGACTACGCCGAGCGCCCCAACACCCGTATGTGGCTGAAGGGCCTGCTGTACGCCGCGACGGTCTTCACCGTCCTGCTGGGCACGCTGGTGATCTTCACCTTCGACCCCAACATCCGTTAAAGCCGAGGCGAGCGAAACCGTGAAGATTCACAAGTACGACACCGTCATCGTCGGCGCCGGCGGCGCCGGCATGCGCGCGGCCATCGAGTCGACGAAGCGCAGCCGCACCGCCGTGCTGACCAAGCTCTACCCCACCAGGTCCCACACGGGCGCCGCGCAGGGCGGCATGGCCGCCGCGCTGGCGAACGTGGAGGAGGACAACTGGGAGTGGCACACCTTCGACACGATCAAGGGCGGCGACTACCTGGTCGACCAGGACGCCGCGGAGATCCTGGCGAAGGAGGCCATCGACTCGGTCCTCGACCTGGAGAAGATGGGCCTGCCGTTCAACCGCACCCCGAACGGCACCATCGACCAGCGCCGCTTCGGCGGCCACTCCCGCAACCACGGCGAGGCCCCGGTCCGCCGGTCCTGCTACGCCGCGGACCGCACGGGCCACATGATCCTTCAGACGCTGTACCAGAACTGCGTGAAGGAGGGCGTGGAGTTCTTCAACGAGTTCTACGTCCTGGACCAGCTGATCGTCGAGGAAGACGGCGTCAAGAAGTCCGCCGGTGTGGTCGCCTACGAGCTGGCCACCGGCGAGATCCACGTCTTCCAGGCGAAGTCGGTCATCTACGCGTCGGGCGGCACCGGCAAGTTCTTCAAGGTGACGTCGAACGCACACACCCTGACCGGTGACGGCCAGGCGGCGTGCTACCGGCGCGGGATCCCGCTGGAGGACATGGAGTTCTTCCAGTTCCACCCGACCGGCATCTGGCGCATGGGCATCCTTCTCACGGAGGGCGCCCGCGGTGAGGGCGGCATCCTCCGCAACAAGGACGGCGAGCGCTTCATGGAGAAGTACGCGCCGGTCATGAAGGACCTCGCGTCCCGTGACGTCGTCTCGCGCTCCATCTACACGGAGATCCGTGAGGGCCGCGGCTGCGGTCCCGCCGGTGACCACGTGTACCTGGACCTCACGCACCTGCCGCCGGAGCAGCTCGACGCGAAGCTCCCGGACATCACCGAGTTCGCGCGCACGTACCTCGGCATCGAGCCCTACACGGACCCGATCCCGATCCAGCCGACCGCGCACTACGCCATGGGCGGCATCCCGACGAACGTCGAGGGTGAGGTCCTGGCGGACAACACCACCGTCGTCCCGGGCCTGTACGCCGCCGGTGAGGTCGCCTGCGTCTCGGTGCACGGCGCCAACCGCCTGGGCACCAACTCGCTGCTCGACATCAACGTCTTCGGGCGTCGTGCGGGCATCGCGGCCGCCGAGTACGCGCACAAGACCGAGTTCGTCGAGCTGCCGGAGGACCCGGCCACGATGGTCGAGGAGCTCGTCGAGCGGCTGCGCGACTCGCAGGGCACCGAGAGCGTCGCGGTGATCCGGGGCGAGCTGCAGGAGTGCATGGACGCCAACGTGATGGTGTTCCGCACCGAGCAGACGATCAAGACGGCCGTCGAGAAGATCGCCGAACTGCGCGCCCGCTACAAGAACGTGTCCGTCCAGGACAAGGGCAAGCGGTTCAACACGGACCTCCTTGAGGCCATCGAGCTGGGCAACCTGCTCGACCTGGCCGAGGTCATGGCGACCTCCGCCCTGGCCCGCAAGGAGTCCCGCGGCGGTCACTACCGCGAGGACTTCCCCACCCGCGACGACGTCAACTTCATGCGCCACACCATGGCGTACCGCGAGGTCGGCGACGACGGCAGCGAGTCCATCCGTCTCGACTACAAGCCGGTCGTCCAGACCCGCTACCAGCCGATGGAGCGTAAGTACTGATGGCTACCCCGACCATGGACAAGGCGGAAGCGGCGGGCGCGCCCGAGGCCGGCTTCGCCGACACCCCGAACATCACGATCACGCTGCGCGTGCGGCGGTTCAACTCCGAGGTCTCCGACGAGGCCAACTGGCAGGACTTCCAGCTGGAGATGGACCCCAAGGAGCGTGTCCTCGACGCGCTGCACAAGATCAAGTGGGAGCAGGACGGCACGCTGACGTTCCGTCGTTCCTGCGCGCACGGCATCTGCGGGTCCGACGCGATGCGGATCAACGGCAAGAACCGTCTGGCCTGCAAGACGCTGCTGAAGGACATCAACCCGGAGAAGCCGATCACGGTCGAGGCCATCAAGGGCCTCACGGTCCTCAAGGACCTCGTGGTCGACATGGACCCGTTCTTCCAGGCGTACCGCGACGTCATGCCGTTCCTCGTCACCAAGGGCAACGAGCCGACGCGTGAGCGCCACCAGTCCGACGAGGACCGGGCCCGCTTCGACGACACCACCAAGTGCATCCTGTGCGCGGCGTGCACGTCGTCCTGCCCGGTGTTCTGGAACGACGGCCAGTACTTCGGTCCTGCCGCCATCGTGAACGCCCACCGCTTCATCTTCGACTCGCGCGACGAGGCCGGGGAGCAGCGCCTGGAGATCCTCAACGACCGTGACGGTGTGTGGCGTTGCCGCACGACCTTCAACTGCACGGACGCCTGCCCGCGTGGCATCGAGGTCACCAAGGCGATCCAGGAAGTGAAGCGGGCGCTGATCACGCGCCGCTTCTGACCTTCCCGGCGTTTTCGCCGCAGGGCTCCGAAGGCCCCGTTCCCGGATTCGTTCCGGGAGCGGGGCCTTCGCTGTTTTTGCCCGGTTGCTCGCTAATCTGCCGCCATGTCACCACATGAGCTGGAGATCCTCGGGTTCGACAACGCCCTCTTCCCCGTCGGGGACCTGGCCGAGGCCGTCGCCTTCTACGAACGTGTCGGGTTCCCCGTGAAGGTCCGCATCGACGAGGCCGGGATCGCGCTGCTCGCGGCCGGCAAGGAGACGCCCGGCCTGCTGCTGCGGGCCGAGGAGGGCTTCGGCCACCGGCCGCCCGCCTGGCCCGCCGCGCGGCTCTGGCTTGAGGTGCGGGACGCGCGGGCGGTCGCCGACGAACTGCGCGCCGCCGGCATCGAGCTGCTCGACGCGCCGTTCTCCACCTCCACCGGCCACGTCGTGGAGTTCGCCGACCCGTGGGGCAACGTCGTCGGCTTCACGGACTACCTCAAGAGGCCGGAGCTGGCGCGGAACTGAAGCCTCCGTTTGAGGCCCTGGTCACGTTCCCGATCCCACCGGCAACTCTCGCTTGAACATGTTCAAAAACGGGTCTACATTCATGACCGTCAGCGTTTTTGAACGCGTTCAAGGAGGGTGGGGCATGGACCTCACAGTCGTCGCATACGTCGTCTACCTCGTCGTCAGCATCGGGCTGACCATCTGGGTGGCCCGCACCCTGAGCCGCAACGGCCGGGTCTTCCTGGCCGACGTGCTGCACGGGAACGAGAAGCTCGCCGAGGCCGTCAACCACCTGCTGGTGGTCGGCTTCTACCTGGTCAACCTCGGCTTCGTCGCCCTGTACCTGAGCGGTGACGACACGATCGCCAGCACCCGCGAGGTGTTCGAGGCACTGTCCACGAAGCTCGGCGTCGTCCTGCTGGTGCTCGGCGTGATGCACCTGGCCAACGTCTTCGTCCTCAACAAGATCCGGCGGCGCGGCATCATGGAGAACGAGCAGCAGCCGCCGGTCCAGCCGCAGGGCTGGGCCGCTCCGGTGGCCGGAGCGTGACTGCCGTGACGGCGGCCCCGCAGTCGGCGGCCCGGGGCGCCACGGGGGTGGTCCCGGTCCGCCGGCTCACGGTCCTCTACGACACCGAGTGCCCGCTGTGCACGTTCGCGCGCAACTGGCTGGCCAAGCAGCGCCAGCTCGTGCCCCTGGAGTTCGTACCGGCGGGCTCGCAGGAGGCGCGGCGGCGCTACCCGCACCTCGACCACGCCGCGACCCTCACCGACATCACCGTGATCGGGGACGGCGGCCAGCTCTACCGGGACTCCGCCGCCTGGGTCGTGTGCATGTGGGCGCTGCGCGAGTACCGGGCCACCGCGCACCGGATGGCGACGCCCATGGGGATGCGGTTCGCCAAGCAGGCGGTGCTCGGTGCCGCCAAATACCGGGAGACGCACCAGGCCCGGCAGGCCGGGGGCGGGGCGTACCGGCGGCAGGACGGCTGGAGGTACGACCCGAACGGCGGCTGGTTCTACGAGGCGTACGGCTACGCTACCGAGCCGCCCGCCTGCGACAGCGGCTGCCGCACGGCCGATTAGGCTCGGGGCCGTGGCAACAGAGAAGGCCGAAGGCAAAGGCGCGAAGAGCGAGCAGACGCGGGCGCTCATCCTGGAGACCGCGATGCGGCTGTTCCGGGAGCGGGGCTACGACAAGACCACCATGCGGGCCATCGCCCAGGAGGCCGGGGTCTCGGTCGGCAACGCGTACTACTACTTCGGGGGCAAGGAACACCTGATCCAGGGGTTCTACGACCGGATCACCGCCGAACACCAGGCGGCGGTCCGGTCCGTGCTCGACACGGAGACCGATCTCCAGGCACGGCTCGCGGGCGTGCTGCGGGCCTGGCTGGAGATCGCCGAGCCGTACCACGAGTTCGCGGCCCAGTTCTTCAAGAACGCGGCCGACCCGGACTCCCCGCTCAGCCCGTTCTCCGCCGAGTCGCAGCACGCCCGGGAGACCGCGATCGAGCTCCACCGGGAGGTGCTGGCCGGGTCGAAGGCCAAGGTGCCCGCCGAACTGGCGGAGATCCTCCCGGAGTTGATGTGGCTGTCCCAGATGGGGCTCGTCCTGTACTGGGTGTTCGACAGCTCCGAGGGGCGCGAGCGCAGCCGGCGGCTCGCCGACCGGGGCGCCCGCCTCACGACGCGGGGCGTGGCGCTCGCCCGGTTCCGGGTCCTGCGGCCGCTCGTTCTGGAGGTGCACGAGCTGTTCATCGACTTCCTGCCGGGGATGACGCGGCCCCTGAGCCGATGAGGACCCGCCGGTCTTTACCCGCCCTTTGGCCTGTACCTTCACGGAATGCCCGGCACCACCCCTTCCGCTTCTCCCGCACGCGTCACCCGCCGCACCGCCCTCGGTATCGGGGCGGGCGCGGCAACGGCCCTCGCCCTGCCCGCGCCGTCCGCCTCGGCGGCCTCCGGCGTCCAGGTCCGGTACCGGGCAGGGGCGCCCAGGCTGCCGAGGCTCGCCGCGAAGGCCTGGCTGGTCGCCGACAACGACAGCGGTGAGGTGCTCGCCTCGTACAACGGGCACCGGCGGCTGCCGCCCGCCTCCACGCTGAAGATGCTGTTCGCGGACACGGTGCTGCCGAAGTTCGACCGCGCGCTGAAGCACAAGGTGACGGCCGAGGACCTCGCGGACATACCGTTCGGCTCCAGCCTCGTCGGCGTCCAGGCCGGGACGACGTACAGCGTGCACCAGCTGTGGCAGGGCGTGTTCCTTCGCTCCGGCAACGACGCGGTGCACGTCCTGGCGAACATGAACGGCGGCGTGGCGAAGACCGTCGCGCAGATGCAGGCCCGCGCGAAGGACCTCCAGGCGAACGACACGCACGTCGTCAGCCCGGACGGCTTCGACCACAAGGGCCAGGTGTCGTCCGCGTACGACCTGACGCTGTTCGCACGGTCCGGGCTGAAGAACGACGACTTCCGCGGCTACTGCGCCACCAAGGTCGCCGACTTCCCCGCGGGCGGCTCCAAGACCTTCCAGATCCAGAACACCGACCGCCTGCTCACCGGGCAGGGCGTCGCCCCGTACGAGGGCCTCATCGGCGTCAAGAACGGCTTCACGACGCACGCGGGCAACACCTTCACCGGCGCCGCGACCCGCGGCGGCCGTACCCTCCTGGTCACCGTCATGCACCCGAAGTCCGGCTACGAGGCGGTGTACGAGGAGACGGCCGCGCTGCTCGACTGGGGCTTCGCGGCCGCGAACAAGGTGCGCCCCGTCGGCGAGTTGGCGACGCCGCTGAGCGAGCGGCCGAAGCCGACGCCCACCCCGCGGGCGGCGGTCGGCACGGGCCCGAGCGCGGGCGCCCCCACGAACTCGCACAGGGACGACTGGGCGCTCGGCGGCTCCGCGGCCCTCGCCGCGCTCGCGGGCGGCGGACTGCTGGCCCTGCGCCGCCGCGCGAAGCCGACGGGGCGGCGCAGGAAGTCCTGACGCCCCCGACCGGGCTCAGGCCTGCTTGGACGCCAGCTGCACCACGGTGATGTCGGACGGCGCGCCCACCCGCACCGGCGGCCCCCACGCGCCCGCGCCCCGGCTGACGTACAGCTGGGTGTCGCCGTACCGGTCGAGGCCCGCGAGGGTCGGATTGCTCGCGCCCGCGACGAAGTTGCCCGGCCACAGCTGGCCACCGTGGGTGTGCCCGGAGAGCTGCAGGTCGACGCCGTGCTTCACCGCCTCGTGGATCATCACGGGCTGGTGGGCCATGAGCACGGAGGCCCGCGAGGTGTCGCGGTCGCCGAGCGCCCGCGCGTAGTCGGGGCCCTCGCCGTAGTTCTCGCCCGCGATGTCGTTGACGCCCGCGAGGTCGAAGGCGCCGATGTCGGCGCGCGCGTTCTCAAGCGGGCGCAGGCCGAGCTCGCGCACGTGCTCCACCCACGGGTCGGCGCCCGAGAAGTACTCGTGGTTGCCGGTGACGAAGTACGTGCCGTGCCGGGCGCTGAGCCGGGCGAGCGGGGCGACGGCGGGCGCGAGGTCCTCGACGGTCCCGTCGACGAGGTCGCCGACGACGGCGATCAGGTCGGGCTGCGTCGCGTTGATCGTGTCGACGACGCGCTCCGCGAAGCCCCGGCCGAGGACGGGCCCGAGGTGGACGTCACTGACCACGGCGATCCTGAACCCGTGGGCGGCGCGCGGCAGTTTGGCCAGCGGCACGGTGACCCGCTTCACCGTCGGCCCGCGCAGCACCCCGTACGCGCCACCGGCCACGACGCCCGCGGCGGCCAGGGTCGCGGCGGCGCCGACGGTCCTGGCGAGGACGAGGCGGCGGGTGGGCGCGGGCGCGGCGGGCGCGAGCCCCGGGACCGGCTCCAGCTCCCGCAGCTCCGGCACCGGGACGCGCACCGGGGCCGCCTCCGGGGCGACGGCGGCGGCAGCGGGCGCCCGGCGGTCGAGGAGCCGCCGCAGCACGGGCCGTACGACCTCCCCGACGAGCAGCGCGAGCAGCAGGTACAACGCGAACGCCAGCCACAGGAACCCGGGCCAGGCCAGCACCTGCTGCAGCAGGAACGGCGCCCCGCCCCGCTCGGCCCCGAGCGCCGCGAACACCAGCAAGGGACCGGCCACGAAGACCAGCGTGCCGATCCGCCTGGGCCACCCGCCCTTGGCGGTCGTCTCGCGCACGAGACGGCGCCACGCGTAGTAGTGCAGGGCCGCGAAGGCCGCGAGGACGGCGGCGGCGATGAGGACGAAGACGACGACCATCTGCCCGGACGCCCTATGAGGTCCGACGCAGTGTGCGCACGGAACGCAACCCGATGCCCCCGACAACCGTCCCCAATACGAAGGAGACGACGGCGAGCGTCAGATGCACCCAGAAGTACGCGGTCGGATCCCCGGCGTCGTCGAAGGCGAGGCCGCTGCCGTCCTTGACGAGGTTTTTGACGAAAGTGATCCAGATGACCCAGCTCCACACCCCGAAGGCGAGCAGGAACCAGGACACGGGGCGGCTGAGCTTCATGCCCTCAGTATCGCCGCGCGGCATCGGGCACCGCCGCCGGGGTGGGTCGGGGCGAACACAGGACGCAGCGGTGGAGACTTACGGGGCGGGTACAGGTACCTTCACCAGCGTGCCCGACTCCCACGCTGCGCGACCGACGTCGCACTTCAAGAAGGCCGCGGTGCTGATCGCCGCCTCCGCCCTGACGTTCGCCGGAGCGCTGCCGGCGGCCGCCGCGGACAAGGACAAGAAGGACAAGAACGACAAGCCGCCCGCGTCGATGTCCCGGGTGGGCGGCGCCCAGTTGGGGAAGCCGGGGACGCAGGTGAACCTCAAGGGCGGCGCGCCCGTCCTGCCGAAGGATCTGACGGCGAAGTCCTGGCTCGTCGCGGACGCCGAGTCGGGCGAGGTGCTCGCCGCGCACAACGCGCACTGGGAGCTGCCGCCGGCCTCCACGCTGAAGATGCTGTTCGCGGACACCGTGCTGCCGAAGTTCCCCAAGACGACGACGCACAAGGTGGTGCCCTCCGACCTGGCCGGGATGGGCGCAGGTTCGAGCCTCGTCGGCATAAAGGAGGGCTTCACGTACTCGGTGCACGATCTGTGGCTGGGCGTCTTCCTGCGGTCCGGCAACGACGCGGTGCACGTGCTGTCCGCCATGAACCAGGGCATCGCGCAGACCGTCAAGGACATGCAGGCGCACGCCGACGAGCTGCAGGCGAACGACACCCACGTCGTCAGCCCCGACGGCTACGACATGCCGGAGCAGCACTCGTCCGCGTACGACCTGACGCTGTTCGCCCGGTCCGGGCTGCACAAGAAGGACTTCCGGGAGTACGCCGCCACGCCCACCGCCCAGTTCCCCATGAAGCAGAAGAAGGGGAAGACCACCGAGCGCTTCGGCATCCAGAACACCAACCGCCTGCTCACCGGCTCCCTGGGGCTGCCCGCGTACAAGGGCATCGCGGGTGTGAAGAACGGCAACACGACGAACGCGGGATCCACGTTCACCGGGGTCGCCGAGCGCGGGAACCGGGTGCTGCTGGTGACCGTGATGAACCCGAAGTCCAAGGAGAGCCAGGCCGTCTACAAGGAGACCGCGCGGCTCCTCGACTGGGGGTTCCAGGCCGACGGCAAGGTCACCCCCGTCGGCCATCTCGTCGGGCCGAAGAGCGAGACGCCCGCGGGCGCGGCGTCCCCCGGCTCCGGTGACGCGGGCCCCGCCAAGCCGGCCGCGCACGCCGCCGTCACGTCCGGCGGGTCCAGCGGGGTCGGGGTGGCGCTCGCGATCATGGGCGGGCTGCTCGTGGTGCTCGCGGGTGCGGTGGTCGTGGTGCGGAAGAAGTGGCCGCTGAAGGTCACGAAGGGCTGATGCCCTTCGCGTTCTTCTCGGCCTTGGCCTCCGCCTCGGCTTCCTCCTCGGCCTCCTCCTCCGCCTTGGCCTCGGCTTCCGCCTCCGCTTCCTCCGTCTTGCGCAGGCCCTCCCGGCCCGTCGCCGTCCACGCGGCGCAGAACAGCAGCAGTTTCGCGGTGAAGTTGATCCACAGGAGCAGGGCCACCGGCGTGCCGAAGGCCCCGTACATGCTCTTCGCCGCCACGTCCTTCATATAGCCGCTGAGCACCAGCTTCAGCAGCTCGAAGCCGGCCGCCCCGATCAGCGCCGCGGTGACCAGATCGCGGCGGCCGGGCTGCACTCCGGGCAGCAGGGCGAGGACGTACAGCAGGATCAGGAAGTCCGCGAGGACCGCGATGCCGAAGGCGGCGGCCTGGAGCAGTATTCCGCCCCAGCCCCCCTTGTCGATGCCGATCTGGTCGGCCGTCCAGTCGACGGCCGTGTTCGCCAGCGTGGACGCCGCGATCGACACGATGCCGGCGAGGCCGAGCCCGACGAGGACCCCGGCGTCCCTGAGCTTGCGCATGACGGGGTTCTCGTCGAGGTCGGGCAGCTCCCACACGTCCCGCAGGCACTGCCGCATCGAACCGACCCAGCCCACACCCGTGAACAGCAGCAGGGCTCCGGCGACGAGCCCGATCGTGCCCGCGTTGTCGACCAGCGCCCCGATGTCCAACTGCTCCGAGATGCCCGGCACTTGATCGCTGAGCGTCTGCTCCAGCTTCTTCTGCTGATCGGGACCCATCGTGCCCGCGGCGACCGCGGCGGCCACGGTGAGCAGCGGAAACAGCGCGAGGAAGCTGATGAACGTCATCGCCGCGGCGAGCTGGGACCAGCGGACCGCGTCGAGCCGTTCATAGGCGTGCCAGACGTGCGTCCGCATCAGCCGGGCGAACAGCGGCCCGACGACGGGGAGTTTCTTCAGCCAATCCATGATCCCAGCCTGCCCTCCATATCCGCTTCGATCACCCGTTCCGGTGAGGGGCCGCTAGGTTTACGACAAACTTCGCACCTTCGGGCGATACGGTCACGGTCATGGTTGCCGACCCCGCTACCGATCCCGTATCCACTCTCCCCGCTCCCCCGCACTCCGTACCGGTCAGCGGCTGGGGCCGCACCGCCCCCACCTCGGCCCGCGTGATCCGCCCCCGCTCCTACGAGGACGCGGTCCTCGCGGTCCGGGACTGCGCCGCCACGGGGCGCAGGGGCGGCATCGCGCGCGGGCTCGGCCGGGCCTACGGGGACGCGGCGCAGAACGCGGGCGGAGCCGTCCTCGACATGACGGGGCTCGACCGCATCCACGCCATCGACGCCTCCGGCGGCACCGTGCTGTGCGACGCGGGCGTGTCGCTGCACCGCCTGATGGAGGTGCTGCTCCCCCTCGGCTGGTTCGTGCCGGTCACCCCCGCCACCCGCTACGTCACGGTCGGCGGTGCCATCGGCGCCGACATCCACGGCACGAACCACCAGGCCCACGGCTCCTTCGCCCGGCACGTCCCCATGCTCGAACTCCTCACCGCCGACGGCGGAGTACGCGTCGTGGAGCGCGGCAGTGAACTGTTCGACGCGACGGCCGGCGGCATGGGCCTGACCGGGATCATCCTCACCGCGACCGTCCAACTGCGGCGCGTCGACACGTCGCTGATGTCGGTCGACACCGAACGGGCCGACGACTTCGACGACTTGCTGGCCCGCCTCGCCGCCACGGAACACCGCGACCGCTACTGCGCCGCCTGGGTCGACGTGCTCGCACGCGGCGCCGCGACCGGCCGCGGAGTGCTCACGCGCGCCGAGCACGCGCCGCTCGACGCGCTGCCCGCACGGTCCCGCAGGACCCCGCTGGAGTTCCGCCCCGCCCGCCTGCCCGCCGCCCCGGACCTCCTCCCCGACGGGCTGCTCGGCACCACGAGCGTCGGCCTGTTCAACGAACTCCGGTACCGCAGCGCGCCCCGGGCCCGCACCGGCGAACTGCGCAAGCTCTCCGCCTTCTTCCACCCGCTCGACGGCGTGCCGCACTGGAACCGCCTCTACGGGCGCGGCGGCTTCGTGCAGTACCAGTTCGCCGTCGGACACGGCCAGGAGGAGGCGCTGCGCCGCATCGTGCGCCGCGTGTCCGAGCGCCGCTGCCCGTCCCTCCTCGCCACCCTCAAGCGCTTCGGCGAAGCGGACCCGGGCTGGCTGTCGTTCCCGGTGCCCGGCTGGACCCTCGCGCTCGACATTCCCGCGAGCCTGCCCGAACTGGGCGCGTTCCTCGACGAGTTGGACGAGGAGGTGGCCGCCGCGGGCGGGCGCGTCCACCTCGCCAAGGACTCCCGGCTGCGGCCCGAGCTGCTCGCCGCGATGTATCCGCGCCTCGACGACTTCCGCTCGCTGCGGGCGCGCTGGGACCCGCAGGCGGTGTTCCGCTCGGACCTGTCACGGCGCCTGGCCCTGTGACCCGACGCCCGCCCGCCCCGCGCCCCTGGAGCCCCCGTTGAAAGACGCCTTCGGCACCCCCCAGTCCCTGCTCGTCCTCGGCGGCACCTCCGAGATCGCCCTTGCGACCGCCCGCCGCCTCGTCGCCCGGCGCACCCGCACCGTATGGCTGGCGGGCCGCCCCTCCCCCGCGCTCGACGAGGCCGCCGCCGGACTGCGCGCCCTCGGCGCCGACACCCGTACGGTCCCCTTCGACGCGCTGGAGCCGGCCACCCACGAGGAGACCCTCGGCAAGCTCTTCGCCGAGGGCGACATCGACATGGTGCTGCTCGCATTCGGGATCCTCGGCGACCAGGCCCACGACGAGGACGACCCGATGTCCGCGGTCCGCGTCGCCCAGACCAACTACACGGGCGCCGTCTCCGCGAGCCTCGTCTGCGCGCGTGCCCTGCAGTCCCAGGGCCACGGCTCGCTCGTCGTCCTCTCGTCGACCGCGGGCGAACGGGCCCGCCGCGCCGACTTCATCTACGGCTCCAGCAAGGCGGGCCTCGACGCGTTCACCCAGGGCCTCGGGGACGCGCTGCACGGGACGGGCGTGCACGTCATGATCGTCCGCCCCGGCTTCGTACGGTCCAAGATGACCGCCGGGCTGGTGGAGGCGCCCCTGGCCACGACGCCGGAGGCGGTGGCCGTGGCCATCGAGACGGGGCTGCGGCGCAGGTCGGAGACGGTGTGGGTGCCGGGGACGCTGCGCGTGGTGATGTCGGCGCTGCGGCATGTGCCGCGGCCGGTGTTCCGGCGGCTGCCGGTCTGACGGGCCCTTCTGACGGATCAGGCTGGATGCGGGAGGCCGCGCCGTTCGGCTCCGCGAGTGGGGTCTGGTGTGTGCAGCTGCAAGGCGGAGGAGGGCGTCAACGCGAATGGGGCCTCCCCTGCTCGAGCGGAGCCGAGAGCTTGGGGAAGTTGGCAACCGACTACAACGCGGCAGATGTGCGTGCCAGGGCCCACGACCCCAGCAAGATCCGTCAGAAGGGCCCTACCGGGCGGGCAGCCGGGGGCCGCGTGTCGTGCGGCCCGAGGTCTGCGCGGGCAGCGACGACGTACCGAAGGCGAAGTCCCGCAGCTTGCGCCACACCGCGTCGGCGCCCTGCTCGTAGAGCGCGAAGCCGGTGCACGCCCAGGCCGCCTCGTACTCGGCGAGCTCCGCGTACGCGCGGTCCATCAGGTCCTCGTCGATGCCGTGCGCCACCGTCACGTGCGGGTGGTACGGGAACTGCAGCTCGCGGGAGACCGGGCCCGAGGCGTCCCGCACCTGCTTCTGCAGCCAGGTGCAGGCCTCGGCGCCCTCGACGACCTGCACGAACACGACGGGTGACAGCGGACGGAACGTGCCCGTGCCCGACAGCCGCATCGCGAACGGGCGCCCGCCGGAGGCCACTTCCTCCAGATGCGCCTCGATCGCCGTGAGGTCGCCGCCGTCCACCTCCGTCGGCGGGAGCAGGGTGATGTGCGTGGGAATACCGTGCGCCGCGGCGTCGCCGAAGCCCGCGCGCCGCTCCTGGAGCAGGCTGCCGTGAGGCTCCGGGACCGCGATCGAGACACCGATCGTTACGGTCCCCACGTCATACTCCTGTCGTCGTGTGGCGGGCGGGTCGCGGCGCTTGAGGTTTCAGTGCTTGTGGTTTCAGTGCTTGGCGGGCAGGAAGCCGACCTTGTCGTAGGCCTGGGAAAGCGTCTCCGCGGCGACGGTCCGCGCCTTCTCCGCGCCCTTGGCCAGGATCGAGTCAAGCGTCTCCGGGTCGTCCAGATATTCCTGGGTGCGGGTCCGGAACGGTGTCACGAAGTCCACCATGACCTCGGCCAGGTCCGTCTTCAGCGCACCGTACATCTTGCCCTCGTACTTCTCCTCCAGTTCCGGGATTGTGGCCCCGGTGAGGGTGGAGTAGATGGAGAGCAGGTTGCTGACGCCCGGCTTGTTCTCCGCGTCGTAGCGGATCACCGTGTCGGTGTCGGTGACGGCGCTCTTGACCTTCTTGGCGGTCGCCTTCGGCTCGTCGAGCAGGTTGATGAGGCCCTTCGGCGTCGACGCCGACTTGCTCATCTTGATCGACGGGTCCTGAAGGTCGTAGATCTTCGCCGTCTCCTTGAGGATGTACGGCGCCGGGAGCGTGAACGTGTCACCGAAGCGGCCGTTGAAGCGCGTGGCGAGGTCACGGGTCAGCTCGATGTGCTGCCGCTGGTCCTCACCGACCGGCACCTGATCAGCCTGATACAGCAGAATGTCGGCGACCTGCAGCACCGGATACGTGAACAACCCCACGCTCGCCCGGTCGGCACCCTGCTTCGCGGACTTGTCCTTGAACTGCGTCATCCGGCTGGCCTCGCCGAAGCCGGTCAGGCAGTTCATCACCCAGGCCAGCTGGGCGTGCTCCGGGACGTGGCTCTGCACGAACAGCGTGCAGCGCTCCGGGTCGAGCCCCGCGGCGAGCAGCTGCGCGGCGGCGAGCCGGGTGTTCGCCCGCAGCTCCTTCGGGTCCTGCGGCACGGTGATCGCGTGCAGGTCCACGACCATGTAGAAGGCGTCGTGGGACTCCTGCAGCGCCACCCACTGGCGGACCGCGCCGAGGTAGTTGCCGAGGTGGAACGAGCCGGCGGTGGGCTGGATCCCGGAGAGCACACGAGGGCGAACATCAGAGGCCATGTGCCTCATTGTCTCAGGTGCGCCACACAGCTCCGCAGCGGCCAAAGGTCCTTTACCGGGTGAAGTGCGGCCTGGTCGTTGTCAGTGGGCGCCGGTAGCTTGACGATGTGGCGGGAGTCACGCGGGGGCGCGTCGACGGGGGTGGCGATGCAGGGCGTACGTGGGGGTGGGCTCCGGTGGGGCTCGGTGCTGCTTTTGGTGGCGGCGTTGGTGTGCGCGGCGACGGCTGTGGTGTGGGGGCGGGTGGGCGGTTCGGGGGGCGGGGTGGGCGTGCCGGTCGCGGCGACGCCGGGGGCGTGGGGGCGTGCGAGTGATCCGCGTGTCGGGACGGGCGTACTGGTCGCTACGACGCAGGTGGCGTGGGCGCGGCCGACCGATCCGCGTGCCGGGATGGATGTGCCGGATCTGGCGGTGGTGATCGCGCCGGGTGCCGCGGCGGGGCCCTCGGTGGCTGTCCACTACGAGGACCGGGACTTCGCCCGTCTTGAGCGCCTGACGACGGGGTTCGACACGGTGACCGAGCGGGTGCCGGAGGCCTGGCAGGAGGGGCGCTTCCCACCCGTGGTGGCCACGGTCGTGTGGGGCCTGACCGGCGTGGGCGGCTGGCCGCAGACCCACCGGGCGCCGGGCACCGACACCGTCATCGAGCGCCAGGACCAGCTGATCGTCGCGGAGGACGGCACGCCGTGGATCCGCACGGACCCGATGGTCGACGTCGACGACGACGACCTCCGGTGGCACCAGGCGTCCCGCCCCCTGGTCGACCAGCTGACCCGGTCGGGCGTGTTCCCGACGTCCCCCGTCGAGCCGACCGGCCCGTCCCCGTGGTGGTGGGGCGCGGCCGGCCTCGCCGTCGGCCTCACCGCGGCGGGCGCGGTGTGGCGGTTCCGCGTACGGGACCGGGGGCCACGCCAGGAACTGGTCGAGCTGTAGGCCACGGTTTCCGTTGCGCGGGGCGGTGGGGGTTGCCGGGGGCGGCGTTGCGCGCCGTGGGCTTTACCGGTGACGGCGTCACGCCGAACCACGAGCCTCGCCCGAAGCGGCGTCACGTGATCGGTACGCCAAGAGGAGTCCCACCGGCCGCACCAGGCGGGGAACCCGGCCAGGCAACGGTTCGCCCCACGCGGTAGCGGCATCCCGTGAGGCCGACGCCCCGGAGGGGGCCGGTGGGTGGGAGATAGGTGGCGGAGACAGGCGAGGCGAGGGCAGGGCCAGGGCAGGCCCGTCGACTGCGGGTGGGCGGGCCGATCAAGCCCCTGCGGCGATTGAGCAGCGGGGTACGGGGCAGAGCCCCGAGACCGTAACGCCGGTTCGGCGATTGAGGCGCGGGGGCCGGGGCGGGGCCCCGAGGCCGGGACCACGGTGCCGCAAACCAGCCCCGACAGGGCGGAGCCCCGAGACCGCAACCGCCGTGCCGCGAGCCAGCCCCGCCAGGGCAGCGCCCCGAAACCGGAGGACGGCCGCCCGACACGAACGGACGGGTCACGCCCACCGTGGCCGGCCCCCACCCGCCCCCGCCCCGGAGGGGCTCAGCCCAGGTCGATCTGGCCGTACAGCGGGAACCCGGAAAGCAGGTCCGCCGCCCGGTGGGCGACCTCGTCCGCGACCTTGGGCTCCAGCACGTGGCTCGCCTTCGACACCGCCCCGGACTTCGTGGTCCCCGGCTCGGAGGCCGCCAGCACACGGTCCATCAGCCCCGCGATCTCGTCCATCTCACCCGTACCGAGCCCCCGCGTGGTCAACGCCGGCGTACCGATCCGGATGCCGGACGTGTACCAGGCCCCGTTCGGGTCCGCCGGAATCGCGTTGCGGTTGGTGACGATGCCGGAGTCGAGCAGCGCGGACTCGGCCTGGCGCCCCGTGAGCCCGTAGGAGGACGCCACGTCGATGAGGTTGAGGTGGTTGTCCGTGCCTCCGGTGACCAGCGTCGCGCCCCGCCGCATGAGCCCCTCGGCCAGCGCCCGCGCGTTGTCCACGATGCGCTGCGCGTAGTCCTGGAAGGCGGGCTGCCGCGCCTCCGCGAGCGCGACCGCCTTCGCCGCCATGACGTGCGGCAGCGGCCCGCCGAGCACCATCGGGCAGCCCCGGTCGACCTGGTCCTTCAGCGAGTCGTCGCACAGCACCATGCCGCCGCGCGGCCCGCGCAGCGACTTGTGCGTGGTCGTGGTGACGATCTGCGCGTGCGGCACCGGGTCGAAGTCACCCGTGAGCACCTTTCCGGCGACGAGCCCCGCGAAGTGCGCCATGTCGACCATGAGCGTGGCGCCCACCTCGTCGGCGATCTCCCGCATGATCCGGAAGTTCACGAGCCGCGGGTACGCCGAGTACCCGGCGACGATGATCATCGGCTTGAACTCACGGGCCTGCACACGCAGCGCCTCGTAGTCGATGAGGCCGGTGGCGGGGTCGGTCCCGTACGAACGCTGATCGAACATTTTTCCGCTGATGTTGGGCCTGAACCCGTGCGTGAGGTGGCCACCCGCGTCCAGCGACATGCCGAGCATCCGCTGGTTGCCGAAGGCGCGCCGCAGCTCCGCCCAGTCCTCCTCGGTGAGGTCGTTGATCTGCCGGACCCCGGTCTTCGCCAGGAACGGCGCCTCGACGCGATCGGCCAGCACCGCCCAGAAAGCGACCAGGTTCGCGTCGATCCCGGAGTGCGGCTGGACGTACGCGTGCCGCGCGCCGAACAGCTCACGCGCGTGCTCGGCGGCGAGGGACTCGACGGTGTCGACGTTGCGGCAGCCGGCGTAGAAGCGGCGGCCGACGGTGCCCTCGGCGTACTTGTCGCTGAACCAGTTGCCCATGGTCAGCAGCGTCGCCGGGGACGCGTAGTTCTCCGAGGCGATCAGCTTGAGCATCTCGCGCTGGTCGGTGAGCTCCTGCCCGATGGCGTCGGCGACGCGCGGCTCCACGGCGCGCACGACGTCGAGCGCGGCGCGGTACGCGGTGGATTCGGGGGTGAGCGGGGTTTCGGTCATGGGGCAGCCTCCGGACACGGTCGGTTCACGGTTCGGCCCAGGCGCACGGCACACACTGCTCGGGCCGCTCCCTGATGGTCGATCCCATCCCAGCGCGCCAGTCACGGCCTTGCCCTCACAGTACCGGGCGCGTCGCGCGGCGAGGTTTCCACGTCCACATCGCGAGCGACGATAGGAAGGGGCCACAAGCCCCGCTCACCACCCTCGGCCCGCTCACCGCAGAGCCGCGACGATCGGAGATCCCGTGAGTGCCACCGACTCAGCAATCGCCCTCGCCGAAGACCACGGCGCGCACAACTACCACCCGCTCCCCGTCGTCGTCGCCACCGCCGATGGCGCGTGGATGACGGACGTCGAGGGGCGGCGCTATCTCGACATGCTCGCCGGGTACTCGGCGCTGAACTTCGGGCACGGCAACCGCCGGCTGATCGATGCCGCGAAGGCCCAGCTGGAGCGGGTGACGCTGACGTCCCGGGCGTTCCACCACGACCGGTTCGCCGCGTTCTGTACGCAGCTCGCCGAGCTGTGCGGCATGGAGATGGTGCTGCCGATGAACACGGGCGCGGAGGCCGTCGAGACGGCCGTGAAGACCGCCCGGAAGTGGGGCTACCGGGTCAAGGGCGTGCCGGACGGCCGGGCCAGGATCGTGGTCGCGGGCGACAACTTCCACGGTCGTACGACGACCATCGTCAGCTTCTCCACCGACCAGGAGGCGCGCGCCGACTTCGGCCCGTACACGCCGGGCTTCGACATCGTCCCGTACGGGGATCTGGAGGCGCTGCGCGCGGCGGTCACGGACGAGACGGTGGCGGTACTGCTCGAGCCGATCCAGGGGGAGGCGGGCGTGCTCGTCCCGCCGCCCGGATACCTGGCAGGCGTACGGGAGTTGACCCGCGAGCGGAACGTGCTGTTCGTCGCCGACGAGATCCAGTCGGGGCTCGGGCGCACGGGTCGTACGTTCGCGTGCGAGCACGAGGGTGTCGTCCCGGACATGTACGTGCTGGGCAAGGCGCTCGGCGGCGGCGTCGTGCCGGTGTCGGCGGTGGTGTCGAGCAAGGCGGTGCTCGGGGTGTTCCGGCCGGGCGAGCACGGGTCGACGTTCGGCGGGAACCCGCTGGCCTGCGCCGTTGCCCTTGAGGTGATCGCGATGCTGCGCACCGGGGAGTTCCAGGAGCGGGCGGCGGAGCTGGGTGAGCATCTGCACGCCGAGCTGGGCCTGTTGACGGGGACGGGGAAGGTCACCGGGGTGCGAGGGCGCGGCCTTTGGGCGGGCGTCGACATCGACCCGTCGTTCGGGACGGGCCGGGAGATCTCGGAGAAGCTGATGGACCGCGGGGTCCTGGTGAAGGACACCCACGGTTCCACCATCCGGATCGCCCCGCCGCTGGTGATCAGCAAGGACGATCTGGACTGGGGTCTCGATCAGCTGCGGGCGGTGCTGGGGGCGTAAGCCTTCCTGAAAGGTCAGCGGCTCACAGGATGACGTGGGGCAGGAAGCGGGCGTACTCGTCCGTGACGAGCCCCGCCGATTCCCTGATGCCCAGGCCGGCCGCCTCGTCCTCGACGACCCATGCGCCGAGGACGACGCGGTTGCCGTCGAAGTCGGGCAGTTCGCTCAACTGCTGGTAGCAGCAGGGTTCTTCGGCCGTCTCCGGGGCGGGCTCCCCCGGCGCGTGGATCGTGACGCCGGCGCCCTCGCGGCCGAGCAGCGGCTTGGCCACGTAGCCGGGGCCTGTCGTGTCCGTCGCGAGTTCGCGCGGGCCGTCGAGGTAGGCGGGGAGCAGGTTCGGGTGGTCCGGGTACAGCTCCCACAACACGGCGAGCAGCGCCTTGTTGCTGAGCAGCATCTTCCAGGCGGGCTCGATCCACATCGTCGTACCCGTGCCGCCGCCGTTGTCGAGGCCGCCGAGGACGTGTTCGGCGAACGCGTCGGTGGTCAGCCATTCCCACGGGTACAGCTTGAAGCAGCTGCGGATGTACCGGAGTTGGTTGTCGACGAACCGTTCGGAGATGCTGTCCCAGCCGATCTCCTCCATGGAGATCCAGTCGGTGTCCAGGCCCGCCTGTTCGGCGGTCTCCTTGAGGTAGCCGACGGTCATCAGGTCCTCGCCGAGTTCGTCGGCCGAGGAGTGCGCGAAGTAGAGCGGGCTGCCCGGCGGGAGCAGCGCGGCCTGCTTCTTCCAGGCGTCGATGAGCCGCTCGTGGAGCGAGTTCCACTGGTCGGCGCCGGGGAACCGCTCCTCCATCCAGAACCACTGGGGGCTCGCGGCCTCCACCAGGGAGGTGGGGGTGTCGGCGTTGTACTCCAGGAGCTTCGCGGGCCCCGTGCCGTCGTAGCGCAGGTCGAACCGCCCGTAGATGGCGGGGAGTTCGGCGCGTCGCTCCCAGGCCTCGGCGACCGCGGCGGCGATTCGCGGGTCGGTGATGCCGAGGTCGGCGAAGCGGTCGTTGCGGACGATGTGTTCGGCCGCGGCGAGGCACATGCGGTGCAGTTCCTCGACGACCTCTTCGAGCGCCTCGACCTCCGGGAGGGAGAACTCGTAGTAGGCGCTCTCGTCCCAGTAGGGGCGCAGGGAGTCGTCGGGGTAGCGGGTGAGCGGGTAGATGAGCCCTTGTTCCTCGACGGTCTGCTGCCAGCCGGGGCGTGGGGTGATGGTGTGTCGCTTCATCGGTGTCTCCGGCCGGCTCAGCCGCCGGAGCTTCCGCCCTTGCCGCCGCTGCCGAAGCCGCCGCGGGTGACGCCGCCGCCGGAGGGCTTGCTGAAGGAGCCGCCGCCGACGCGGGCGCCGCTCTTCTTCGAACCGCCGTAGTACCAGCCGCCGTTGACGGAGGACTTGCCGGTCGAGCCGGACGAGGACTTGCAGTGCTTGTCGGAGACGATCTTGTAGCCCTTGCCCGCGTTGTAGCTGTTGCGGTCGATGCAGCGCTTGTCGACGTCCGAGCCCGAGGAGCAGGCGGTGAGCGCGGCGGCCAGCAGGCCGACGCCGCCGAGCGCGACGGTGCCGGAGCGCAGCCGTCGTTGCGTGGTGTTGTCCGTCATGAAGTTCTCCCCCGTTGCGTGCGTGTACGTATGCGTGGCCCGCCCTAGGGCAGGACGCGGCACAGCGTATCCAACGCGCCCGGCCACGCGTGATCGGGCGGGGTGCCGTAGCCGACGACCAGGGCGTCCGGCGCCTTTGCTGTCGCGTCGGTGTGCCGGAAGGCGGCGAGGCCGTTGACGCCGAGGCGCTGCCAGGCGGCGGCCTGCACGACGGACCGTTCGGTGCCGGGCGGGAGTTCCAGTACGGCGTGCAGTCCGGCGGCGATGCCGCTGACGCGGACGTCCGGGGCGCGCTCGGCGAGGGCGGCGACGAGCTGGTCGCGGCGGCGCCGGTAGCGCAGCCGCGCGGCGCGCACATGGCGGTCGTACGCGCCCGATTCCAGGAACTCGGCGAGGGTGAGCTGGTCGAGGACGCCGCAGGACCAGTCGGTGTAGCCCTTGGCGGCGACGACCTCGTCGAGGAGCGGCGCGGGCAGCACCATCCAGCCGAGCCGGAGCCCGGGGGCGAGGGACTTGCTGGCGGTGCCGAGGTAGACGACGCGGTCCGGGTCGAGGCCCTGGAGGGCGCCGACGGGCTGGCGGTCGTAGCGGAATTCGCCGTCGTAGTCGTCCTCCAGGATCAGCCCGCCGGTGCGGCGGGCCCAGTCGACGGCGGCGGCGCGGCGGCGGGCGTGCAGGGCGACGCCGAGGGGGAACTGGTGGGCGGGGGTGAGCAGGGCGGCACCCTCGCCCGCCCCCAACTCCCGTACGTCCGCGCCCTCTTCGTCGAAGGGGAGCGGTCGGGTGCGGAGTCCGGGCCGGGTCAGATACCCCCAGTGGAGGTCGAGCCCGTACGACTCGACGGCGACGTCGCGCACGCCGCGTCGGTGCAGGACCTCGCCGAGCAGGATCATCGCCTGCACGAATCCGGCGCAGACGACGATCCGTTCCGGCGAGGCCTGTACGCCCCGGGCGCGGGCGAGGTAGCCGGCGAGGGCGGCGCGCAGTTCGGGGCGGCCGCGCGGGTCGCCGTAGCCGAGGGCGTCGTTCGGGGCGGCGGTCAGGGCGCGGCGTGCGGCCTTCAGCCATTCGGCGCGGGGGAACGAGGCCAGGTCGGGGCGGCCGGGCTGGAGGTCGTAGCGGTACCCGGCGAAGGGGACACGGTTCGTGGGGCGGGCCGGGGTGGGCGCCCGTCCCGGCCGCTCGGCGACCCGGGTGCCGGAGCCCTGCCGGGCGGTGAGCCAGCCCTCGGCGACGAGGTCGGCGTAGGCGTCGGCGACGGTGTTGCGGGCGAGGCCGAGGTCGGCGGCGAGGGTGCGGGAGGCGGGCAGCCGGGTGCCGGGGGCGAGCCGCCCGCCGCGTACGGCCTCGCGGAGCGCGTCGGTGAGCCCGCGACGGACGCCTCCGGAGGGGCCCGGTTCGAGGTGCAGATCGATGCCGAGCGCTCGCCCGGACGCCGAATTGGCCCAAGATTCTTCCATGTAAATGGACCATACTCCTGGGCCGCTTCCTCCGTAGGCTCACAGCATGACGAATACGAACCACGCCCCGAACGCGAACACGAACCAGGACACGAACCCCACGTACATGCACGAGCACACCCCCCGCCTCGACTGGCACCAGCACGCGCCCGAGGTCTTCAAGGCGATGATCAGGCTCGACGCGGCCGCCCGCGCCGGCGTCGACCCGAAGATCGGCGAGCTGGTGAAGATCCGGGCCTCGCAGCTCAACCGCTGCGCGCTCTGCCTCGACATGCACACGAAGGACGCCCTCGCGGCGGGCGAGAGCGTCGAGCGGATCATCCAGCTCAACGCGTGGGAGGAGTCGAAGCACTTCTACACGGAGAAGGAGGTCGCGGCCCTCGAACTGACCGAGGCGATCACCGTCCTCACCGACGGCTTCGTGCCGGACGAGGTGTACGAGAAGGCGGCGAAGGTCTTCGAGGAGAAGGAGCTGGCCCAGCTGATCGCCGCGATCACGGTCATCAACGCCTGGAACCGCTTCGGCGTCTCGACCCGCCAGTCGCCGGGCCACTACACGCCGGGCGACTACAAGTGACGGTTCGTACGCGGGAGTTGGACGCCGGGGTCCGTACGGCGATGCAGTCGCTGAGCGCGGCGGCGAAAAGGGGCCTCGGCGACCCGGTGCTCGCGGAACTGGTGTCGATCCGCGCCTCGCAGTTGAACGAGTGCGCGTTCTGCCTGGACATGCACGTGGACATCGCGGTCGACACGTACGGCGAGAGCCCGAAGCGCGTCGTGATGCTGGGCGCGTGGCGGGAGGCGGGTGACGTGTTCGATGACCGGGAAAAGGCTGCCCTGGCCCTCACGGAGGCGATTACGCTCCTGCCGCACGATGGTGTCCGGGACGAGGTGTACGAGTCGGCGGCCAAGCACTTCACGCCCCCCGAACTGGCCCACTTGATCGCCTCAATCACCGTCATCAACACCTGGAACCGGCTGATGGTGAGCCGCCGCATCGAACCAGGAGGCCCCGCATGGTGAGTCCGAGCGCAGCCGATACGCTCCGCGCCCTGCACCACGACCGCTCCCCCGGCGACCCGCTGGTCCTGCCGGGACCGTGGGACGCGGCGAGCGCCCGCGTCTTCGAGGAGACCGGCTTCCCGGCCCTCGCGACACCGTCCGCCGGGGTCGCGGCATCCCTCGGCTACGAGGACGGGCGGACGCCGGCGGACGAGATGTTCGCGGCGGTGCGGCGGATCGTTCGCGCGGTGTCGGTGCCGGTGTCGGCGGACATCGAGGCCGGCTACGGCCTCCCGCCGAAGGAACTGGTGGAACGCCTCCTGGAAACGGGCGCGGTGGGCTGCAACCTGGAGGACTCGTCCCCCGACGGCACCCTCAACTCCCCGCAACAGCACGCCTCCTGGCTGTCGGAGGTCCGCGCGGTGGCAGGCAACGCCGTGGTCCTCAACGCCCGCATCGACGTCTTCATCCGCGGCGCGGCGGACCCGATCACCGAGGCGATCGAACGGGCCCGCCTGTACGTCGCCGCGGGCGCGGACTGCGTCTACCCGATCGGCGCCCCACCGGACGCGGTCCCGGCCCTGCGCGCCGCCATCGAGGGCCCGATCAACGTGGGCGCACCTCCGGGCGGCCCGTCCCCGCGCGAGTGGGGCGAACTGGGCGCGACGCGGGTCACGTTCGGGCCGGGGTTGCAGCGGAGGGCGATGGGGGCGGTGCGGGAGATGGCGGAGGGGTTGCGCTGAGAACCGGGAACGCCCTGGAAGAGTTGGAGGGCGTGCAATGGGGCCCGCCCGCCCCACAGGCCACCGCCCTGGAGCGGAGCGTCGCCGAACTCAGAAAGCGCCCCGTGAGCGAACTCACCGGATGGGAACTGGCAAGGTTGATCGGCCAGCATGTCGGGCTGCCCTTCCTGGTCCCGCATTCGGTGAACCGTCTCATCGCCGAAAGAGACCAGGGCCTCACATTCCTGGACGACGACCTGCTCACGGCCCTGCTGAGCTGCGGCGACCATTTCCGCGACAGCGACCCTGCCCTGGCCCGCCGACTGCTTTCCTTCATCGAATCCCTGGACGAGAAAGGGCCATACCTCCCACCGTTGGTCGAACGATTCCAGGAAGTGGTGAAACGCTGAAACAGTGGCTAGCGACGAACTGCGCATGAAGGTCCAGCGCTACGCGGAAGAAATCTCAGCGCCCAAGCTTCCGGCCCTACTATCTGGGTTCCGTTGCGAAAATGAGTTCCGGAAACTGAGGCAACCATGTGGCGTGAGCTGATCGGGTCGCGGGGCGTGGCCGTCGCCTTCAGCCGTCCGGCGCCGTCGGCCGAGGTCGTTCGGGTTGAGTCGTCTCTTTCGCAGGCCCTCCCTCCCGAATTACGAACTTTGCTGCTTGAGGCCAACGGCCTTCAGGACCAGTACGGGACCGACGTGATCTGGAGTGCTGCGCAGGTTCTCGAAGAGAACCTGGTCGCGCGAAGCGATGAAGCGTTCGCCCAGCTGTACGCGCCATTCGATCCCTTCGTGTTCTTCGGCGACAACGGCGGCGGGGATCGGTTCGCTTTTCTTGCCGAGGCGCCGCAGGACGGCGTGTGGGTCTGGGATCACGAGACCGACGAGCGCACGCGGGTCGCCGGCTCCTTGCAGGAGTATCTGCGTCGATCCCTTGAGGCGGACGGAGAGGATTGGTACCGGGTGGAGTAACTGTGACGGCTCAGAGCCGCCCACGCGTTCTCACGCGTCACAGTTGCCCGCCCGGACTGTCTAATTGAATGGGATGTTGAGCCAGGGGCTGGCCGGGTCCGTCATCAGGACCCGGTGGGCTGTGAGCATTTGCTTGTACCAGTGGCCGAAGCGTTCCTCGTCGAAGTGGAGGCAGCGGCCCAGGATGTAGCCGCTGGAGAAGTCCTCCCAGGAGTTGTACGTCACCGCGGACTGTTCGCCCGCCTCGATCACCGCGCGTTCGGCCTCGTCGACCGTGCCGTAGCGCGCGCCGACGCCCCAGCACGCCATGCTCGCGCCGCGCCCCAGGTCCCACGCGTCCACCGAGCGGACGTAACGGCCCTCCGGGAGGATGCCGTCGGCGCGCATTCGGGCCTCGTAGCGGGTGATCCGGCCGATGAGGTGCTGGACGCCCGCGATCTGCGCACGGACCTCGGACTCGGGGCGGGGGTCGGTGCGGGTGACGCCGTCCGGGGTGAGGACCGTGGCGCCCTCGGACCGTGCGCGCAGGACGTTCGCCGCCGCCTCGCGCCAGTACTCCGTCTCCACGTGTCCGCCGAAGTCCCGGGCGATGCTGTGGCGCAGGGCGAGCGCGAACTCCCAGACCGGGCTGAGGTTTTCGCGGGCCAGCAGGCTCCGCAGCGTGTCCTGCCATTCGGCGCGCGAGGTCACTCCCCACCAGCGTTGGAGCTGCTCGCGCTCGGTTTCGTAGCCGTTGCCGTGGAAGCCCAGGGCGTTCCACAGGTGGCCGTTCTTGACGCTCATGAGGGCCCCGCACGCGAGGCCGTGCGCGACCGGTCCGTGCAGCGGGCCACCGATGCGCAGGGCGCGTACCGTACCGGAGAAGTCGGGGTTGCTCGACCGCCGGGCGATCGCCAGCCAGGGTGCGTTGTGCGGAGGCGCCGTGTACAGCACCGCCTCGCAGGGGCTGCCCGCGTCCACGACGAGGGTGAGCGGAACATCACTCCAGTCCTTGAACGCCTTCAGCGACGCGAGCGTGAAGAGCTGGTCCGCCGACGGCACGGGGAGCATGCCGTCCGTGGAGAGGTACAGCACGGGTGCTCCCGTCCGCGGGTCCTCGCGGATGTCGGGCACCAGCTCGCCCCTCTCGTCCGGGACCACCCGGAAGAACAGGTCGGCGCCTGCCAGTACTTCGTAGTACGCCGCCCAGTTCCCCCGCACCTTCGCGCGGGGGCGGGCCGAAGGTCATGGCCAGAGCTTATGCAGTGCGGCCTGCCCTCAGGACGTGGACCCCAGTTCGAACCACACCGTCTTGCCCACGCCGGCCTCGCGCGCTTCGGCGCCCCACGCGTCCGCGAGCAGCACCACCAGGGCCAGCCCCCGGCCCGACTCCTCCTCCGGGGCCGCCGTGCGCGGCACCGGGAGGGTGGTGCTCGCGTCCGTGACCTGGACCCGGAGGAGCTTCCCCTCGGAGAGGGTCGCGCGGGCCCAGATCTGGCGGTCGGCAGGGGCCTTCGCGTGGCGGTACGCGTTCGTCATCAGTTCGCTCAGGAGGAGTTCCGCGGTGTCCGTGACTTCTCGCGGCAGAGCCCACGAAACGGCCTGCTCCCGGAACAACGTTCGCGCCCTCCCCACACTCCGCGCATGACGCGGCAGGCGCCACTCGATGTCTTGGGGAAGCGCCGTCGGGCGGGGAGTGGTTCGCATGCCCACACGCTCCCGGCCGGCGGGCCGCGGCGGGAGTAACGGCCGGGGTACAGAGAGCAGTTGTACCCGTCGTGCCTCCGAGCGAAGGTCTCGCTGAGTGGCTTTTGAAAGGGGGTCTTGACCTGGTGCGCGCTCCAGGTTCGAGGATCGGCGGCATGGAGACCACTGACTCTCATGTCACCCCCGCCCCTCAGATCGTCCTCGGCACGATGGACTTCGGTACCCGCGTCGAACCCGACCGGGCCTTCGCGATCCTCGACGCGTTCGTCGCGGGCGGCGGCGTCTGGCTCGACACCGCGAACTGCTACTCCTTCTGGTCCGACCCCAGCGGCGTCGGCGGCGCCAGCGAACGCGTCATCGGCGCGTGGCTCCGGGCCCGCCCCGGCGCGCGTGACACGGTGCGGATCGCGACAAAGGTCCGGCAGAACCCGCTCGTGGCCCACTCCTGGCCGGACAGCGCCGAAGGGCTCTCCGCGCCCGCCGTCCGCACCGGCACGGAGGAGAGCCTGGGGCGTCTGGGGGTCGATCACGTCGATCTGCTGTGGGCGCACGCCGAGGACCGTTCCGTGCCGCTGGAGGAGACGGTCGACGCCTTCGGTGAGCTGGTCGCGAAGGGAGTGGCCCTGCGGGTCGGGGCGGCCAACCACGCCGCCTGGCGCGTCGAACGCGCCCGGTCGCTGGCGCGCGAGCAGCACGTCGAGCCGTGGACGGCCCTGCAACTGCGCCACTCGCTCCTCCAACCGCGCCCGCTCACCGTCCTCCCGGAGGCCGGCCACCGACTGCTCGCTGACGAGGACTTGGACCTCGCACGGTCGGAAGGGCTCGCCGTGTGGTCGTACAGCTCGCTGATCTGGGGTTCCTACGAGCGTACGGACAAGCCGCTGCCTGCGGCCTACGATCACCCTGGAACCACCCGGGTCCTCACGGTCCTGGCCGACGTCGCACGCGAGCTCTCCGCCACCAAGAACCAGGTCGTTCTCGCGTGGCTGATGCGGCTCGGCATCGATCCCATCGTCGGCGCGAGCCAGGTGGCCCAGATCGAGCAGGCTCTCGCGGCACTCCGCGTATGTGCACGGCTCAGTGACGATCACATGGCGCGCTTCGCCGAAGCGCGGTAAGCCCAGTAGGCCCGGTAACCGGCGTCGCCGCCAAAGGAGTTCCATGAACGTACTCGCCCCAGCAGCGGCCGCCGACCGCACCGGCGTCTCCATCGACACCCTGCGCTACTACGAACGCGAAGGCCTCATCGGCCCCATTCGACGTTCCCCCGGCGGGCGCAGGGAGTACACGGAGGACGACGTCTTCTGGATCGGCCTCGTCACCTGCTTCCGCGAGGCCGGCCTCGGCATCACGGACCTGCGCGGGTTCGTCGCCATCCTGCGCGCCGACCACCCTCCACAGGAACGAGTGGCCTTCCTCCGAGAACGCCGTGCCGCCCTTCAGGAGCGAGCCGAAGCCCTGGGCCGGGCCATGAAGGTCCTCGACGAGAAGATCAACTACTACAGCTGAGCGCCTCCTGCGCGTAACCTCGGGAGTAACGGCCCGGGTACAACGGGTAGTTGTACCCTCCGTGACCCCGGTTGAGGAGTGCGTGCGCATGGCGACGTCGACGGAGACCAATCTCGCGTGGCGGTACTGCGGCAGCCAGATCAAGATGTGGCGCACGGAAGCGGGGGTCGACCGCGAAATACTCGCCAAGGAGGCCGGTTACGGCTGCGAGTACGTGAAGTCCATGGAGAACGGCCGCCGCAAGCCGACCCTGCGGCTGCTCCAGATCGCCGATCAACTGTGCGGTGCGGGTGGGAAGATCGTGGCGGCGCAGGAGTATCTGAGGCCGGAGGCGCACCCGCAGCGCTCCCAGGAGTACATGGCGCTGGAGAAGGACGCGATTGCCGTCGGCGTGTACCAACCTCTGCTCATCCCCGGCCTGTTGCAGGCTTCGGATTACGCGAAGGCTCTCATCGGCGCCAGTTCGCCGCCCCTCGACGACGAGACCGTCGAGGAACGTGTCGCCGGGCGCCTCAAGCGGCAGGAGGCACTGACCGCTCGGCCAGGCGTCATGTTCAGCTTCGTGGTGTTCGAAGCAGCGCTGCGCACGGAGGTGGGCGGGCCTGCCGTCATGCAACGGCAGCTGCAACACCTGCTCAACGTAGGCGAGTTGCGGAACGTGTCGATTCAAGCGCTGCCGTTCGGACGGGCCTACGGTGTCGCTCTCAACGGGGCGATCGCACTGCTTGAGACGGCCGACCACGAGCACTACGCGTACGTGGAGGGGCCGGAGACCAGCACCCTGTACGCGGACCCGGACAAAGTCAGTGCGCTCACACGTTCCCATGACATGATCCGCATGCACGCTCTGAGCCCCGAGGAGTCGGCCGAGTTCATCAGAAAGGTGGCGGAGGCACGGTGAACGCCCGCCTGACGTGGTTCAAGTCCAGCTACAGCGACAGCCAGGGCGGCGAATGCCTCGAAGCCGCCCGCACCCCCGCCCGTATCCACGTCCGCGACTCGAAGCTCGGCCGCCAAAGCCCGAGCTTCAGCGCCGGACCGGGCGCCTGGAACCGCTTCCTGGACCGCGTGCGCAGCGCCTGAGCTTCGAGCTCCGGCGGTCGAGATCCGAGCTTTGCTTTAAGGGAATGGGTGGCTGGGTCTCAACCCACCCTCCCGCCCTTCCGTCCCCAACTTCCGCCGCGACCAGTCGACATGACTTTCCGCGACCAGGTTGCGACGCAGGGTTGCGAACCTCTAGCGTTCGCCGCAACAAACAACCCCGGTCGGGTGCTACCAACACCCGCCGGGGTCTGACCGACTCGATCGAACCCTAGGCGATCTCGTGGCTACCGAAAACCCTATCTCCGCCCTGCCCTCCCCCGCACACCCCATGGCCAACCCCGGCTACGGAAAACGCGGAACCCCGGACCAAGGCCCCCTCCGGCGCGACACGTTCGCCCACCTCCCCCTCCGCGCCCGCTACCTCGCCGGGTTCGTCGACGCGCTCCCCGAGAACGCCGCCATGGACGCGAAGACACTCGCCAAGGTCCAGCCCCTCTACGGGCAGGCAGCCGTACGGTCCGCGCTCAACGAGCTGTCCGTCGCCGGGCATCTGCGCCGCGTACGGCGGCTGTCCGACGTCGGCACCGAGAGCGGTACGACCCGCTGGGTGTTCCACACGTACTGGTCCCGCATCGCGCGCAGCGACGAGTGGTGGGCCCGGTTCCTCGACGGCGACGTACCGGAGCCGGAACGCGAACAGGAGCGGCCCACCCGGACCGATGCCTACCGGCGTCTCGCCCAATTGGGCCTCCGAGACCCCCGGTTGACGCTCTCCGCAGCGGACTGCACGGCCCTGGAGGCGGCCGCCGCCGAGTGGCTGGGCCGCGAACCCGACCCGCAGCTCTTCACTCAGGCCATGACGGCCGGCCTGCCCGGCATCGTCCACTCACCCCGCGACTTCGTCGCTCGCCGCCTCCGCGACAAGCTGCCCCCGCGCCGGGTACGGCTCACCCCCACCCCGGCACCCGTGCGCCGGGGCCTCATGGAGTGCACGGAATGCGGCCGGCCGGGACGGCCGGAGGCGTTGCCGGGTGGGCTGTGCCGGGGGTGCCGTGCGGGCACCGGAGGGACGTGACATCGACACCGTGCTGGAAGAAGAGAGACGGCGCCGTCGTCGACGAGCCGCCTACGCCCGGCTCGCCGAGCGTGGCGCGCGCGGCGGGCTCGATCGCTTGAGCAGCGACCGGGAGGCGCGCAAAGCTGCGCTACAGCGTGGACTGTGACGGCTGACGCCAAGCATTTCGTCGTTACGCGTCACAGTCCCCCTCACGAACGACGCCGAGGCCCCGGCCGCGGGGTGCGGTCGGGGCCTCGGGCGGGGGCAGGTGTGACTACTTCTTCGGGAGCCACTGCTTCCACGTCGACTCGTGGGTCTCGACCCACTTCTTCGCCGCCGCCTCCGGCGTGAGCTTCTTGTCGGCGATCAGGAGCGAGACCTCGTTCTGGTCGTCCGTCGTCCACTTGAAGTTCTTCAGGAGCTGCGCGGCCTCGCCGCCGTTCTTGGAGAAGTCCGTGTTCAGGTACTTCTGGAGCGGCGTCGTCGGGTACGCACAGGTGATCTTCTCCGGGTCGGCGTCGCAGCCCTCCTTGTACTTGGGCAGCTTCACCTCCGTCATCGGCACCTGCTTCGAGAGCCACTGCGGCGTGTACCAGTACGAGAGGAAGGGCTTCTTCGCCTTGGCGAACTGCTTCATCTGCGTGATCTGGGCGGCCTCGGAGCCCGCGAAGACGACCTGGTAGTTCAGCTTCAGGTTCTTGACCAGCGCCTTGTCGTTCGTGACGTAGGACGGGGAACCGTCGATGAGCTGGCCCTTGCCGCCGCTCTCCGCCGTCTTGAACTCGTCGGCGTACTTGTTGAGGTTCTTCCAGTTGGTGACGTCCGGGTGCTTCTTCGCGAAGTACGTCGGGACGAACCAGCCGATGTGGCCGGTGACGCCGAGGTCGCCGCCGGGCTGGATCGTCTTCTTGTCCTTGACGTAGCGCTGCACCTGGTCGGGGTGGCCCCAGTCCTCCAGGATCGCGTCGACGCGGCCCTGGCTGAGGGCGTCCCAGGCCGGGACCTCGTCCACCTGGACCGTGTCCACGCGGTAGCCGAGTTCGTGCTCCAGGAGGTACTGGGCGACCGCCACGTTGGCCTGCGCGCCGACCCAGGACTGGACCGAGAGGGTCACCGTCTTGGCGCCCTGCGCGTTGGCGTACGGGGAGGCCTGCTTGGTCATGTCGGCCGCTCCGCAGCCGGTGGCCGTCAGGAGGAGCAGCGCACCCGTGACCGCCGTCATCGTCTTACGAGTTCGGCGCATGTCACGCCCCCTTTCCGGTGGTCTCGCGGCGTTGCGTCGGCTGCGTCACCCGGTCCAGCATCAGGCCCAGGCAGACGATGGCGGCGCCCGCGACGAGGCCCGTGGCGAGGTCGCCCTGGGCGAGGCCGAAGACGACGTCGTAGCCGAGCGCGCCACCGCCGACCAGGCCGCCGATGATGACGACGGCGAGGACCAGGACGACGCCCTGGTTGACGGCGAGGAGCAACGCCGGGCGGGCGAGCGGGAGCTGGACCTGGCGCAGCTGCTGCCACGTGGTCGCGCCCATCGAGCGGGACGACTCCATCGCCGCCGGGTCCACCTGCCGCAGGCCTTGTGTGGTGATGCGTACGACGGCGGGGAGCGCGTAGACGACCGCCGCCGCCACCGCCGGGGCGCGGCCGACGCCGAAGAGGGCGACGACCGGGATCAGGTACACGAACTGCGGCATGGTCTGGAAGACGTCCAGGACCGGGCGGAGCAGTCGTTCGAGGCGCTCGCTGCGGGCCGCGGCGATGCCGATCGCCACGCCGAGCACCAGCGTGACCAGGACCGCCGCGATGACCTGCGACAGCGTGTCGAGGGACGGCTTCCACACGCCCAGTACGCCGATGGCGGCCATGGCGAGGACCGCGGTGAGCGCGGTGCGCCAGGTGCCGATCAGCCAGGCGAGCGCGGCGACGATCAGCAGCACCGCCCACCAGGGCAGCCAGGTGAGGCCGTCGCGCACCGGGTTGAGGATGCCGGTGGTGAAGTGCGCGGCCCAGTCGGCGGTGCCGCCGATGTACGGGACACCGGAGTACAGGTGGTCCGTCATCCAGTCGACCGCGTCGTTGACGGGCGTCGCGATGTTCAGGGTCCAGGCGTCGGGCCAGTCGAGGCGGTCCATGAAACGGGCCGCCAGGGCGACCGCCACGGTGCCGAGCGCGACCACGCCCCACTTCCAGGGGGCCGGGGCCGTGTCGTGCGCGCCCATCCGCTCCCCTGCCGCGCCGGTGACGCGGTCGAGGATGACTGCGAGCAGCACGATCGGGATGCCGGCCGCGAGCGCGGCGCCGACGTCGACCGAGGCGAGCGCCTGGTAGACGCGGTCGCCGAGGCCGCCCGCGCCGATCACGGAGGCGATGACGGCCATGGAGAGCGCCATCATGATCGTCTGGTTGAGGCCGAGGAGGAGTTCCTTGCGGGCCAGCGGCAGGCGCGCCGAGAAGAGGCGCTGGCGGGCCGTCGCGCCGAGCGACGTGACGGCTTCCATGACCCCGCCGTCCGCCGAGCGCAGGCCGAGCGCCGTGAGGCGGGCCATCGGCGGGGCGGCGTAGACGACCGTGGCGAGCACGGCGGCCGGGACGCCCATGCCGAAGACGAGGACGACCGGGAGCAGGTACGCGTACGCGGGCAGCACCTGCATGGTGTCGAGTACGGGGCGCAGGGCCCGGTACATGGTGTCGCTCAGGCCCGCGGCGAGGCCGAGGACGGCGCCGAGCAGCACGGAGACGAGCACGGCGATCACCATCAGCGCGAGCGTCTGCATCGTCGGCACCCACATGCCGAGGACGCCGCAGGCGAGGAACGCGACGACGGCGGACGCGGCGAGGCGCCAGCCGGCCACGCGCCAGGCGATGAGCCCGGCCGCGGCCGTGACGCCGGCCCAGCCCGCGGCGAGCAGGACCAGGTAGACGCCGCGCACGGAGAGGACGACCGCGTTGCTGATGTAGCCGAAGAAGTACAGGAACAGCGGGTGGCTGTCCCGGTTGTCGATCACCCAGTCCGTGGCGTTGCCGAGGGGTTCGGTGAGGTCGACGGTGAGGGCGTGCGGCCAGGTGCCGCTGGACCACTTGGCGTGGGCCAGCGGGATCAGGACCGCCGCGACGACGGCGAGCAGCACGATCTTGCCCAGGGCGCGGTTGCGCCAGAACGGACGGGCCTGCTCAGCGGTACTGGTGGCCGGAGCGGCCGTTACGGCGGTAGCCATCAACCCGCCTCCGTGCCCTTGTCGGCCGTGTCGCCTTCGGCGCTCTCGTCGGCCTTCTTGCCTTCGGCGGCGGTGGGCAAATCAAGCCCGCTCTGTGGACGAGAGCCCGCGGGGTCCGGGGCAGAGCCCCGAGGCGTAGGGACGGTGCCCGCGTCAGGGCTCACGCCGGCCACCACACCCAGCAGGCGCTCGTGGTCGACCACGCCGACACACTCACCCCGGTCCACCACCCGCACCGCGAACCCGCTGGAAGCAACCGCCTCGATCGCCTCGGACACCGTCGCGTCCGCCTCGATCGAAGGGCCCCGGTCCGCCTCGTCCGCGTCGGCGGGCCGCATGGCCCTGCGGACCGTCATGACCTGCTCGCGCGGCACGTCGCGGACGAACTCGCGGACGTAGTCGTCGGCGGGCGCGCCCACGATCTCCTCGGGCGTGCCGAGCTGGACGACCTTGCCGTCGCGCATGAGCGCGATGCGGTCGCCGAGGCGCAGCGCCTCCTGGAGGTCGTGGGTGATGAAGACCATCGTGCGGCCCTCCTCGCGGTGCAGGCGCACGACCTCCTCCTGCATGTCCCGCCGGATCAGCGGGTCGAGCGCGCTGAACGGCTCGTCGAAGAGGAGGACCTCCGGGTCGACGGCCAGCGCACGCGCCAGGCCGACGCGCTGCTGCTGGCCGCCGGAGAGCTGGCCGGGGCGGCGCTGCTCAAGCCCGTCGAGGCCGACCTTCGCGACGACCTCCATGGCCTTCGCGCGGCGCTCGGCGCGGCCGACGCCCTGGATCTCCAGGCCGTACGCGACGTTGTCGAGGACCGTGCGGTGCGGGAGCAGGCCGAAGTGCTGGAAGACCATGGCCGCGCGGTGGCGGCGCAGTTCGCGCAGGCGGGACCTGTCCATGCCGAGGACGTCCTCGCCGTCGATCTCCAGCTTGCCGGAGGTCGGCTCGATGAGCCTGGTCAGGCAGCGGACGAGGGTCGACTTGCCGGAGCCCGACAGGCCCATGACAACGAAGACCTCGCCCCTCTTCACGTCGAACGAGACGTCGCGCACGGCGGCCGTGCAGCCGGTCTTCGCGCGCAGTTCGGCGGCGCTCAGGTCGGCCAGTTCGGCCTGGTCCGGCACGCGTTCGGCCTTCGGTCCGAAGACCTTCCACAGATTGCGTACGGCGAACACGGACTCGGACGCGGACCCGGTTTCGGTCCGCTTCTCGGCGCCCGCGGAGGAAGCGGAGGACATGGAGGACACGGTCGCGTTCATCACGCATCACCACCCAGCAGCTCGGCGCACTTCTCCCCGACCATGAGCACCCCGATCATCGGGTTCACCGCGGGCATCGTCGGGAAGACGGACGCGTCGGCGATACGGATGGAATTCAGCCCGCGGACCTTCAACTGGGGGTCTACCACGGCGAGTTCGTCGTCCGCAGCACCCATGCGGCAAGTACCGGCGGGGTGGTAGACGGTGTGCGCGACCTTGCGCGCGTACTCGCTGAGCGCCTCGTCGTCCGTGACGTCGGGGCCGGGGCAGACCTCGCGCTTGAGCCAGCCGGCCAGCGGCTCGGTCTTGGCGATCTCGCGGGCGATCTTGATGCCGTCGACGAGGGTCTTGCCGTCGTAGTCGTCCTCGTCCGTGAAGTAACGGAAGTCGAGGGCGGGCTTGACCTCGGGGTCCGCGCTGGTCAGGTAGACGCGGCCGCGGCTCTTCGGCTTGGGGATGTTCGGCGTCATGGACACCCCGTGCTCCGGCTGCTCGTAGCCGAGGCGCTCCGGGTTGTCCGTGAACGGGATTTGGTAGAAGTGGAACATCAGGTCCGGGCCGGCCGCTTCCGGGTCCCGCTGGATGAACAGGCCCGCGTCGGAGTCCATGGCGCTGTTCTCGGGGATCGGCCCGTTCGTCTCCCAGACGATGACCGACTCCGGGTGGTCGAGCAGGTTCTCGCCGACGCCCGGCAGGTCGTGCAGGACCGGGATGCCCAGGGCCTCCAGGTCGGCCTTCGGGCCGATGCCGGAGTGCATGAGCAGGCGCGGGGTGTCGACGGCGCCGGCGCACACGAGGACCTCGGTGCGCGCGGATATGAGCTTCTCGACGCCGTCCTTGCCGCGCACGTGCACGCCACGCGCGGTCAGGCCCGCGTCCGTGGCGTCGAACTCCAGCTTGTGCGCCCAGGTCTCGAGCAGCAGCGTCAGGTTGGGGCGGTCGCCCGCCTCCATGTGCGGGTGCAGGTACGCCACCGACGCGCTGGAGCGCTTGTTGTTCTCGGGGTGGTACGCCAGGTCGAAGAAGCCGACGCCGTCCTTGAACGGGCCCTTGTTGAAGCCCTCGACGCGCGGCACGCCCGTCGCGGCCTGCGCGGCCTCGACGAAGTCGCTCGCGATCGCGTTCCGGTCCTTGGCGTCGACCGGCACGATGTTGTTGCGCAGCTTGCCGAAGTACGGGTCCATCGCCTTGTGGTCCCAGCCCTCGGCGCCCGCGGCCGCCCACTCGTCCCAGTCGCCGGGCAGCGGCTTGAACGAGATGAGCGTGTTGTGCGACGAGCAGCCGCCCAGCACCTTGGCGCGGCTGTGCAGGATGTGCGAGTTGCCGCGCGGCTGCTCGGTGGTGGTGTAGCCGTAGTCCAGGTCGCCGCCGAGCAGGCCGAGCCAGCGGCGCAGCGTCAGCACGTCGTCGCGGTCGATGTCGCTGGGTCCGCCTTCGATGACGGCGACGGTGACGTCCGGGTTCTCGGTGAGCCGTGAGGCGATCACCGATCCCGCGGTGCCGCCACCGACGATGACGTAGTCGTAGGTGTTTTCAGACATTGCTCTGCTCAACTCCAAGGCGTTGCAAGGTGCTTCGCGTAATGGGGGGCGTACGAGGACGGGTGGGGGCGGGGGGGGCCCCCGGGGCCCCCCCCCCGGGTGAGCCCCCCCCACACCCGCCCCCCGGGGGGGCCCCGGTGTGTTTGTAGTGGATTGTCGAGACGGGAAAGGCGACGGCCCCCCGG
>NZ_JBHWKQ010000024.1:110072-123104 GCF_042730865.1 Streptomyces sp. NPDC059897
TTTGTCGTTTGGGGTTTTGTTTTCATTCATTGGGTCGGAAAACACCCTCGTGTTTCCTTGGGGCTTGCCTTATTGGGGGGGTTACGGGGCGGGGGGGGGGGGGGTCGGCCCACGGGGCCGACCCGTCGGTGTCAGCCCGCGAACCAGCGGACCGGCTTGGGCGCCAGGTTCTGGTAGACGTGCTTGCTCTCGCGGTACTCGGCGAGGCCCGCGGGGCCCAGCTCGCGGCCCACGCCGCTCTTTCCGAAACCGCCCCACTCGGCCTGCGGCAGGTAGGGGTGGAAGTCGTTGATCCAGACGGTGCCGTGACGCAGGCGGCGGGCCATGCGGCGGGCGCGGCCCGCGTCGGTGGTCCACACGCCGCCGGCGAGGCCGTACTCGGTGTCGTTGGCGAGCTCGACGGCCTCGTCCTCGGTGCGGAACGTCTCGACGGTGAGGATCGGCCCGAAGGTCTCCTCGCGGACGACGCGCATCTCACGGTGGCACTGGTCGAGGACGGTCGGCTCGTAGAAGTAGCCGGTGGCGGGCCGGGCGTCGGAGGCCTCGGGGCGCTTGCCGCCGCAGCGCAGCACGGCACCCTCGGCGAGCGCGGAAGCGACGTAGTCCTCGGTCTTGGCGCGCTGCTGCTCGCTCACCAGCGGGCCGCACTCGACGTTGTCCTCGGTACCGCGGCCGAGGCGGATCTTCTCGGCGCGGCGGGCGAGCTCGGCGACGAAGCGCTCGCGGACGGACTCCTCGATGATGAGGCGGGAGCCGGCGGAGCAGACCTGGCCGCTGTGGATGAAGGCGGCGTTGAGCGCCTGGTCGACGGCGGTGTCGAAGTCCTCTTCGGTCTCGCAGGCGTCGGCGAAGACGACGTTCGGGTTCTTGCCGCCGAGCTCCAGGGCGACCTTCTTGACGTCCGCCGCGGCGGCCTGCGCGACCTTGGTGCCGCTGACCAGGCCACCGGTGAAGGAGACGAGGTCGACGTCGGGGTGGTCGGCGAAGCGGGCGCCGACGGTGGCGCCGGGGCCGGTCACGATGTTGGCGACGCCCTGCGGGAGCCCGGCCTCGACCAGCAGCTCGACGAGGACGACCGTCGTCAGCGGCGTGATCTCGCTCGGCTTGATGACGAAGGTGTTGCCTGCGGCGAGCGCCGGGGCGATCTTCCAACTCGCCTGCAGGAGCGGGTAGTTCCACGGCGTGATCATCGAGCAGACGCCGACGGGCTCGTGCACGACGACGCTGTGGATGTCGTCGGAGCCGGCGTCGACGACGCGGCCCGCGCCCTCGCCGATGACGAGGTCCGCGAAGTAGCGGAAGGCGTCGGCGACGCAGTCGACGTCGACGCGGCCCTCCTCGACGGTCTTGCCCGCGTCCCGGCTCTCCAGGAGGCCGATCTTCTCGCGGTCCCGGACGAGGAGGTCGGCGACGCGGCGCAGGAGCGCGGCGCGCTCGGCGACGGGCGTCGTCGGCCAGGGGCCCTCGTCGAAGGCCTTGCGGGCGGCGGCGATGGCGGCGTCCGCGTCCTCGGAGCCGCCCTCGGCGATCACGGCGAACGGCTTGGCATCCGCAGGGTCGAGGATCTCGCGCGTGGCCCCTGCTGCGGCCCCGCGCCACTCTCCGTCGACATGAATGGTGTTCTGCACTGACACGACCTGCTTCGCCTTCCGTTCCGGGAATGTCCCCCGGTCACCGCAAACGCCCTTTCGGCGCTCTCTACGGTGACGATGCAGGCCCCTGCCCGGGGCAGGGGAAAGCATGCGCGAACCATGACCAAAAGTGCCCTGCATCACCGTAGAGCGGGAACGAAACGGGACAAACGAAACCGCCCGTGGCGGGTCGTGATCGACCCGCCACGGGCGGTTCCTGCCCCGCGGGAAGCGGGGCTCAAGCGAGGGCGGAAATCAGATGAGGCCCAGGCCGCGCACGGCCTCGCGCTCGTCCACCAGCTCCTGCACGGACGCGTCGATGCGCGTGCGCGAGAACTCGTTGATCTCCAGGCCCTGGACGATCTCGTACTTGCCGTCCTTCGTGGTGACGGGGAAGGACGAGATGATGCCCTCCGGCACGCCGTACGAGCCGTCCGACGGGATGCCCATGGAGGTCCAGTCACCCTCGGCCGTGCCGTTGACCCACGTGTGGACGTGGTCGATGGCGGCGTTGGCGGCGGACGCGGCGGAGGACGCGCCACGGGCCTCGATGATCGCGGCACCGCGCTTGGCGACGGTCGGGATGAAGTCCTCGGCCAGCCACTGCTCGTCGTTGCCGATGGCCTCGATGGCGGGCTTGCCGGCGACCGTGGCCTGGAAGATGTCCGGGTACTGGGTCGCCGAGTGGTTGCCCCAGATGGTCAGGCGCTGGATGTCGGCGACCGTGGCGCCCGACTTCTTCGCGAGCTGGGTCAGCGCGCGGTTGTGGTCGAGGCGGGTCATCGCGGTGAAGCGCTCGGCCGGTACGTCCGGGGCGGCGGCCTGGGCGATCAGCGCGTTGGTGTTCGCCGGGTTGCCGACGACGAGGATCTTGACGTCGTCCGCGGCGTTGTCGTTGATGGCCTTGCCCTGCGGCTTGAAGATGCCGCCGTTGGCCTCGAGGAGGTCGCCGCGCTCCATGCCCTTCGTACGCGGGCGGGCGCCGACGAGGAGGCCGACGTTCGTGCCGTCGAAGGCGACGTTCGGGTCATCGGTGATCTCGATGCCCTGAAGCAGCGGGAAGGCGCAGTCGTCGAGCTCCATGGCGGTGCCCTCGGCGGCCTTGAGCGCCGGAGTGATCTCCAGGAGACGCAGTTTGACCGGCACGTCCGCGCCGAGCAGCTGGCCGGAGGCGATGCGGAAGAGCAGTGCGTAGCCGATCTGGCCGGCGGCGCCGGTGACGGTGACGTTCACGGGAGTGCGGGTCATGGCGTTCTCCGTAAGGACAGCAGGTCAATTTGATCGATCTCTTGGTATCAAGAGATCCGTTCGTCAGGCTATCGCGCCCGGCCCGAAGGGGAACCACAGGTACATGTGGCCCGGCCCACAGCACACTCTCGCGTACCAAGGCCCGAACACAGGGACGGCCGCCGAGCCCGGGAGAGGTTGGCTCAGGCGGCCGCCGTGGGGGTGCTCCTGCGCGCTCCCGTGGGGGTAGTGCTGCGCCTTCCCCGAAGCGGCGCACCCATGCCCCGTCCGTGCGGAGCTACTTGGTGCAGCCCTTCTGCCCGCTCGAGAGCGTCACGCACGCCTTGGCGTCGGAGGCCGCGTCCACGGCCATCATCGGCGTGTACGCGTCCGTGTCCGAGGCGCTGACCGTGCCCTTCTTCGAGGACGCGGCCCCCTTCTGGAGCTGTACGACGTCCCCGGGCGCCGCGCCCTGGATCCGGCCCCACGCCGCCTTGCACGTCTTGCTGTAGCGGACCTGGACGGTGACGGAGCCGATCACGGCCTCCGTCGAGTTCAGGGCGAGGTCGCCGCCGCAGTTCATGGCCTCGGGGTCCTTGCCGCCGCAGCCCGCGCCCACGCACTTCACGCCCCTGGGCAGTTGGGGCGCGCTCGCGGTCGGCGAGGGCGACTTCTCGGCCTCGGGCTCGCCGCCCTTCCCGTTGAGCACGAAGAAGCCGACGGCGATGATCAGGGCCGCGCCCAGGGCCCCGGCCCCGAACATCAGCAGCCTGCGACGGCCGCCCCCGCCGCCCGGCACCGCGCCCCGCGGGGGTTCCTGCGGGGACAGCACGGGCGCCGGGCCGAACTGGTCCACGCTCGGCGCCGCCGCCTGCTGCGGGATGGTCGGCCTCTTCGCCCCGCCCGGCGCGGCGGCGGGTCCGGGCTGCCTGGGCTCCCTGGCCTGCTTCGCGGGCTTGGCGGGCTTGGCCGGTTTCGTCTGCGTCGCCTGCCCGGGGCCCCCGAACTCGCCCAGCGCGGCCCGCGCCTGGGATATCCGGATGGCCTCCATGGTCATGTCGTGGCGCATCTCGGAACGGCTCCACGCGCGCTCCGCGAGCTCCCACATCGTCGTCAGATGCACGGGATTGGTGCCGGTCACCTCGGCGAGCGCGACGATGGCGCCCTTGGGCGCGAGCAGCCGCCCGTTCAGGTACCGCTCCCACGACGTCTTGCTGTAACCGGTCCGGTCCGCGAGCGCGGCGATCCCCAGGCCGCTGCGGTCCACGAGTCGGCGCAGCTGCCCGGCGAACTCTTTGACCTGTGGGTCGAGTTCATCCGGAAGCGCCTTCCATCGAGGCATATCGCCCTTCCCCCTATTCCCCCCGCGAGCCGTGTTCCCCCGCGCCGCGCGTCGCGCTTCGGCCCCCACTGGCTACCCATTGGGATGCGGGAAACCAGGATGTCAGTTCCCGGTCCGGGGGCGTATGGGGTCATTCGACAGCGTGCAGCGGGCCTTGCGTGCGGAAAACCCCGAGAACGTGCCGGAGATCACCACAAAAGGAGGCGGGGCCTCCAATGTGGAGGCCCCGCCTGTCACTTGGGGTCGTCAGTGGCTCACCGACGGCTCACCGCACCGTGAAGTGCAGCGTGTCCTGAAGAAACGGAAGCTTCAGCCACGGGTCCGGCTGCGCCATCATCGCCAGCAGCACGATGACGAGGCCGAGGCCCGAGCACGTGATCATGTCGGTGAAGCGCGAGCGCACGGCCAGCATCCCGACGTCCGGCAGCAGCCAGCGCAGCACGGCCCCGCCGAGCAGCGCGACGCCGACCAGGATCGTGCCGACGCGGAACAGCCCGAAGGCCGTCAGCAGCAGCCCGAGCGCGGTCACCGAGAGAACGGCGATCAGCGGCCACTGGCGGGCGGGCGCTGGCGCGTTCCCGCCGGCCGCGCGGCCGCCGCCCTCGGGGCGCGCGGTGTCGCGCGTGATCCGCGGGAAGCGCCGGCTGCCGGTCTGCTTCGCGTCCTCGGCGGCACCCTCGGCGCCCATGGCGGCGCCCGCCGCGTCAGCCGACACCGTTCGCGTCCCGTTCGGCGGCCTCGACCACGTTCACGAGGAGCTGGGCGCGGGTCATCGGTCCCACGCCGCCCGGGTTCGGCGAGATCCAGCCGGCGACCTCGGTCACGCCCGGGTGGACGTCGCCGACGATCTTGCCGTTCTCGTCGCGCGAGACGCCGACGTCGAGCACGGCGGCGCCCGGCTTGATGTCCTCGGGCTTGATGAGGTGCGGCACGCCCGCGGCGGCCACGACGATGTCGGCCCGCTTGAGGTGGGCGGACAGGTCGCGGGTGCCGGTGTGGCACTGCGTCACGGTCGCGTTCTCGGACTTGCGGGTGAGCAGCAGCGGCATCGGACGGCCGATGGTGACACCGCGGCCGACGACGACGACCTCCGCGCCCTTGATCTCCACGCCGTGCTTGCGGAGCAGCGTGATGATGCCGTACGGGGTGCAGGGCAGCGGCGCCGGCTCGTTGAGGACGAGGCGGCCGAGGTTCATGGGGTGCAGGCCGTCGGCGTCCTTGTCCGGGTCCATCAGTTCCAGGACGCGGTTCTCGTCGATGCCCTTTGGCAGCGGGAGCTGGACGATGTAGCCGGTGCAGGCCGGGTCCTCGTTGAGCTCGCGGACGACGGCCTCGATCTCCTCCTGCGTGGCCGTCGCGGGCAGCTCGCGCTGGATCGACGCGATGCCGACCTGCGCGCAGTCACGGTGCTTGCCCGCTACGTACTTCTGGCTTCCGGGGTCCTCCCCTACGAGGATCGTGCCGAGGCCCGGCGTGACCCCCTTCTCCTTCAGCGCCGCCACGCGGGCGGTCAGCTCGGACTTGATCGCGGCTGCGGTGGCCTTGCCATCGAGAATCTGGGCGGTCATGGCGTCATTCTCGCAGGGGGGTGTGGCATGGCCCAAGTTCGCCCCTGGCCGGTTCTCGTACCTTTGCTTGACAACGCACTCTTCCGGGCGCCCCACATTGCACTTGCACAACAAGTACACCCGTCGGCTGGACAGCCTTCCCGCGCGCGCGGGAACATGACCGGTGCATTGCCGCGGGAGTGACTGGGAGGCGGCGGCAGGGGGCAGCTCGGGGGAGTCCGTTTACTCGCGCGGCCAGGTACCTGGCCCGTTCCTCTTCGCTGTCCGCGTCGTCCCCGCGTAGTCAACGGAGGAACACGCGCCATGAGTTTCGGCGATCCGAACAATCCTTACGGCCAGCAGCCCCAGCAGCCGCCGCAGAACCCTTACGGCCAGCAGCCGCCCCAGCCGGGCCCGTACCCCCAGCAGGCGCCGCAGGGCGTCCCGCCGCAGCAGGGCTACGGCTATCCCCAGCAGCAGCCCGCGCAGCCCTACGGCTACCCGCAGCAGCAGGGCCAGCAGTACGGCGCGTACCCGCAGGGTCCCGGCGGGCACTTCCCGCAGGCGGGTCCCGGCGCCCCGGCGTCGATGGGGCGGCGCCTGGGTGCCCGTCTGATCGACAGCGTGCTGATCGGCATCATCGCGTCGATCCTGACGTTCGCCGGCATCATCGGCTCGGTCTCGTCGGTCCAGGACTGCGACCCGGCCGCGGCCGACTACTCGACCTGCGTCAACGACGCCTCATCGAACGCGGTCGGCGCGTCCTTCGCGGTGATGGGCGCCATCTACCTCCTCGCGTTCCTCTACGAGTGGCTGATGGTCGGCACCGTCGGCGCCACGCTCGGCAAGATGGCCGTCGGCATCCGCGTCGTCAACGCCGAGACCGGTGGCAAGCCGGGCCTCGGTGGCGCGCTCGTGCGCTACCTGATCGTGATCGCGGGCGCCATCGCCTGTGGTATCGGCCAGATCCTGGTCTACCTCTCCCCGTTCTGGGACAAGTCGGGCCGCCTTCAGGGCTGGCACGACAAGGCCGCGAAGACCGCCGTCGTCACGAACTCCTGACGCCGCACGGCATGTGAAAGGGCCCGCCGGTCTCGACCGGCGGGCCCTTCGTCGTGCGCTGCGTCGATCAGCTGCGATCAGCTGCCCGGGATCAGCAGCCGTGGTTCAGTGGAAGAAGTGGCGCGTGCCCGTGAAGTACATGGTCACGCCCGCCTTCTTCGCGGCCTCGACGACCAGCTCGTCGCGGACCGAACCGCCGGGCTGGACCACGGCCTTGACGCCCGCGGCGGTCAGGATCTCCAGGCCGTCCGGGAACGGGAAGAACGCGTCGGACGCGGCGTACGAGCCGCGCGCCCGCTCCTCGCCGGCCCGCTCGACGGCGAGCTTCGCGGAGTCGACGCGGTTGACCTGGCCCATGCCGACGCCGACGGAGGCGCCGTCCTTGGCGAGCAGGATCGCGTTGGACTTCACCGCGCGGCAGGCCTTCCAGGCGAACGCCAGCTCGTCGAGCTCGCCCTGCGAGAGGGCGTCGCCGGTCGCGAGGGTCCAGGAGGCGGGGTTGTCGCCGTCGGCCTGGAGGCGGTCGGTGACCTGGAGGAGTGCGCCGCCGTCGATCTGCTTCGTCTCGACCTTGGCGGACGGGCCGTTCGGGGCCCGCAGCACGCGGATGTTCTTCTTCTTGGTGAGGGCTTCGAGGGCGCCGTCCTCGTAGTCGGGCGCGACGATGACCTCGGTGAAGATCTCGGCGACCTGCTCGGCCATCTCCTTGGTGACCGGGCGGTTCACGGCGATGACGCCGCCGAACGCGGAGAGCGGGTCACAGGCGTGGGCCTTGCGGTGCGCCTCGGCGACGTTCGAGGCGACGGCGATGCCGCACGGGTTCGCGTGCTTGATGATCGCGACGCAGGGGTCCTCGTGGTCGTACGCGGCACGGCGCGCGGCGTCCGTGTCCGTGAAGTTGTTGTACGACATCTCCTTGCCGTGCAGCTGCTCGGCCTCGGCGAGACCGCGCGTGCCGTCGACGTAGAGGGCGGCGCCCTGGTGCGGGTTCTCGCCGTAGCGGAGCACGTTCTTGCGCTCGTACGTGGCGCCGATGAAGTCCGGGAAGCCCGAGTCGTCGGCGGCGGCGTAGTCGTCGGCGAACCAGGAGGCCACGGCCACGTCGTACGAGGCCGTGTGCTGGAACGCCTCGGCGGCCAGACGCTTGCGGGTGGCGAGGTCGAAGCCGCCGTCCTTGACGGCCGCGAGGACACCCGCGTACCGCTCGGGGCTCGTGACGATCGCGACCGACGGGTGGTTCTTGGCGGCGGCGCGGACCATCGAGGGGCCGCCGATGTCGATCTGCTCGACGCACTCGTCGGGGGTGGCGCCGGAGGCGACGGTCTCCCGGAACGGGTACAGGTTCACGATCACCAGGTCGAAGGGCTTCACGCCGAGGTCGGCGAGCTGCTTCTGGTGGTCCTCCAGGCGCAGGTCGGCGAGGATGCCCGCGTGCACCTTCGGGTGCAGGGTCTTCACGCGGCCGTCGAGGCACTCGGGGAACCCGGTGAGCTCCTCGACCTTGGTGACCGGCACGCCGGCGCCCGCGATCCTCCCGGCGGTGGAGCCGGTGGAGACCAGCTCGACGCCCGCCTCGTGGAGCCCGCGCGCGAGCTCTTCCAGGCCGGTCTTGTCGTAGACGCTCACCAGTGCACGGCGGATGGGCCGCTTGTTCTCGGCGCTCACGGGATAACTACCTTTCGTCCCTCAATGCTGAAGCCGTGACGGGCGAGCCGCCCCACGACATCGACGAGCAGCGTGCGCTCGACTTCCTTGATGCGCTCGTGCAGAGCGCTTTCGTCGTCCTCGTCCCGGATCTCGACCACGCCCTGGGCGATGATCGGTCCGGTGTCGACGCCGTCGTCGACGAAGTGGACGGTGCAGCCGGTGACCCTGGCGCCGTACGCGAGCGCGTCCCGCACACCGTGCGCACCGGGAAAACTGGGCAGCAGGGCGGGATGCGTGTTCACGAACCGCCCGCCGAAGCGGGCCAGGAACTCCTTGCCCACGATCTTCATGAACCCCGCCGACACGACCAGGTCCGGCTCGTACGCGGCCGTGGCCTCGGCGAGCGCCTGGTCCCACTCGTCGCGGGTGGCGTGGTCCTTCACGCGGCACACGAAGGTGGGCAGGCCCGCGCGCTCGGCGCGCTCCAGGCCCGCGATGCCCTCACGGTCGGCTCCGACGGCCACGATCTCGGCGCCGTACGCGTCGGTCCCCTGCGCCGCGATCGCGTCGAGGAGTGCCTGCAGATTCGTTCCTGATCCGGAGACCAGCACGACGAGGCGCTTGGCCTTGGCCACGACGGGGCCCTTTCTAGGGGAGCTACGGTGCGCGGTCGGCCTGTGGGGCAGCGTCTTTGTGCGTTCGCATGAACGCTTCGCCTTCCCCGATACGGGGAACCCTACGAAGCGGCCGACCGGCAGCAACGATACCGGCACGGCCGACGGCCCCCACGGGACGGGGGCCGAGGCGCCAGGTAGCGTCGGCGGAACGGAACGCTGAGCGGCCATCGGACGTTGACGTGAAGAACGCGCCACGCCGAGCCGCGCCAGCGGTCCCGTGACCGACGACCTAGGGGAAGACGCACATCTGATGCCGGACCGAAGCCTTCGCCTCACGCTGCCCACCGGCGCCGTCCTGCCGCGCGAAGGCCGACCCACGCCGCCGTCGCCGCCGTCCAAGGAATCGGACGACTCCCGGGACAGCAATCCGTTCGCGCCGCCGGCCGACGACGCGCCCGACAGGCCGTGGCAGCCGCGCCACCCGGAGGGCTCGGACTCCGACTCGGGATCCGGTTCCGGCCAGGGCGGCGGCAGCTCCCCCTGGGGCGGACAGTGGAGCGACCGTCAGCCGGGCCGCGCCCAGGGCGGCCGCTTCGGCGACCGTCCCGGCAACGGCGGGAACGGCGGCCCCGAGGGGCAGAACGGCGGGCAGGGCCCGGGCCCCGGCGGCATGCGCTGGGACCCGACGGACCCGGCCCAGCGCCGCGCACGCTACGCGCTGCTCTCCGGCATGTGGGGCTTCTTCTTCGCCCTGTTCAGCTGGCCGTACGTGGCGCTGCTGCTCGGCGTGCTCGCCCTGTACTGGGGCGCCAGCGCGCTGCGCATGAAGTCCCGCCCGGCGGACCCGGACGCCCCGGCGCCCGCGACGCCCCGCCCCGCGGGCTCCGAGACCGCGCGCCCGCAGACGACGGCGGCGATCAGCGGCCTGGTCACGGGGGCGCTCGCGCTCGCGATGGTGGCGTCGCTGTTCACGGCGAAGCTCGTGTACGCCGACTACTACGAGTGCAAGGCGGACGCGCTGACCAGTGCGGCGCAGAAGTCCTGTGAGGACCTGCTGCCGAAGGAGCTGCGGCCGTTGCTCGGTGAGCGCTGAGGCGGGGTCGCGCTCGCGGGGCTCCGCCCCGGACCCCGCGCCTCAATCGCCGGCGGGGCTCGATGTGTCGAGGCTCGAAGTACGCGGTTCGTCGTCGAAGAAGTCGTAGAGGTCGAAGGGCTCGTCCTTCTGTGCCGTCGGCCGCGGAGGCTCCGGCGGCGTCCCGGGCTCGGGATCGGCCTCGGGCTCGGGATCGGCGGCCCGGTCCTCGCGGGTCCGCCACCACCACGCCACCGATGCCACCGGCAGCCCCACCGCGCAGACCCACCCCGCGGCCACCGCCCCGGTCAGCCACCCCACCGGTCCGAACTCCGCGAGCACCGACCGGCCGAGGGCCCCACCGGCGGCCCCCGCCAGGCACCCCATCACCGCCCCGCACAGCGCTCCCGCCACGGCCACCCCGCCCGCGATCCGCCGCCAGCCCCAGTCCGCCCCGCCGGACAGCACGAACCACGCCACGACCACGCCCGCCACCACGGGAACCACCCCCACGGCCCAGGTGAGCGGCGCCCCGTCCCCGGCCTTCGGCACCGCCACGAGCAGCGGGAACGCGGGCAGCATCGCCGCCCCTGAACTCCCCAGCGGCCCCACGGTGTGCCCGACGCCGAGCACGACCCCGGGCCCGAGCGCGTACGCGGCTCCCCAGATCGCGGCGTTCGGCACGAGCCCCGCGCACAGCAGCAGCACCGCGAGCCGCCCCGACCAGGCCCCCGTGAGCTGCAGGAACGACTCCCGCACCGCTTCCCCGTGCCACACCAGCATCCCGGCCACCAGCAGCGCCCCGCCCGCGAGCAGCGCGAGCACCCCGGCCACCGCCGCCCGCACGGCGACCGGCGCCACCTCCCGTACGAAGCCCGCCGGGACGAGACCCGAAAGGCGGCCCGGCAGCGGCCCGTACGGCCGTCCGTGCGCCGTCCACACCCCGAAGCCCGCCGCGGCCGTCGCGAGCACGACCAGATGCGCCACACAGCTCACCCATGAGGGGCGCAGCTCACCGCCCGCGCAGTAGTACGCGGCCGCGGCGGACACCGACAGATAGCCGACCGCGACCCCGGCCCAGACGCCCGCCACGGACTCCGACTCCTCCGCCGCGTCGCGGGCCGCCCGGTGCACCAGCCACGCGGGCATCGCGAGCAGCAGCAGAGGACTGACTCCCAGCGGGACGGGCACCCCGGACAGGGTGTCCGTTCGGATCACCTCGGCGCCGTGCGCCAGGAGCCACAGCGCGGCGGCGGTGTGCAGGGCGCCGTCGGACCCGCTGTCGGGGAACGGCGAGCTGATCCACAGCACCATCACGAGCACGGCGCACGCCCCGAGGCCGAGGCCCGCCGCGAGGGCCCCGCGCAGCGCGCCTCCGACGGGTCCAGGGGCCCGTTCCCGCAGCCGGGTCACGAGCAGGGGCAACGACTGTCCACGGCCGGTCATTTGGGTCACCGGCCCATGCTCCCAACGACACGCCCTTACTTCGCGCAACAGGCGAAGCGCGGATGTGTCGCACAAGATACGTTTATGTTCTTTTTCGCACGAAAGGGTGTGTGGAGTTCACGATGACGCAGGGCGCAGCCACCCCACTGCCGCCGCCCAAGGAGCGCCGCAGGCTCCGCGAGGCCGGCTCGCTCTCCCGTGACGAGGTCGCCGAACGGGTCGGCGTGACCCGTGAGACCGTCCGCCGCTGGGAGGCCGGACGCACCACTCCAAAGGGTCACAAGCGGGAGGCGTACGCACGACTCCTCGCGGAGCTGACCACCGCCGCTGAGCCGACGACGACGGCGACGACGGCGACGACGGCGACGCCGACGGCCGCACCGACGACGGCGGCACCGACCCTGACGGCCGCCACCGCGATACAGGAACCCGCGCCGCCGGCGGCCGGGTCCACCGCCGTGGCCGTGGCGGAACGGGAGCCCGTCGCGGCGGCGCCCCGTGCCCGTACCGCCGCCGAGGCCTTCGACGCGCTCTACGCGCACGCCGCGCCGTTCCTCGTCCGGCAGACCTATCTGCTCACCGGCCGCCGGATCCTCGCCCGTGAGTCCGTCGAGCGCGCCTTCCAGCAGGCCTGGCAGCAGTGGCCCGAGGTGGCGGTCGACCCGGACCCGGCGGGCTGGGTGCGGGCGGCGGCGTACGAGTACGCGATGTCGCCCTGGCACGGCCTGCGCCCCGGCAAGCAGCGGCCGGAGGCGCCACCCGCCACCCCGGAGGACCGCGAGCTGCTCGGCGCGCTCCTGGACCTGCCGCCCGTCTACCGACGCACGCTGCTGCTGTACGACGGGGTGGGCCTGGACCTGCCGGAGACCGCGGCGGAGACGGAGGCCAGCACGCCGGCCGCCGCCAACCGCATCCTGCACGCCCGTGAGGCGGTCGCCAACCGGCTGCCCGACCTCGCCGTCCCCGAGCAGCTGCACCAGCGGCTCGCGGAGCTTGCGGGCTCGGAACGCCTCGACGCGCCCGTGTCCACGGTGGTGCGCAGCGGCGGAGAGAAGCGCACCCGGTTCTGGACGCGGGCGGCCGTCGCGTTCACGGTCTTCATCATCGGCGCGACGGCGCTGACCGTGCGGGTGGCTCCCACGCACTACGAGCCGGTCCCGGCGCCGGGCTCCCCGATCGCGGGCGTGCCGCCGCTGACGGGCCCCGAGCCGCTGACGCCCGCGGACCTGGAGCTGCGCAAGGAGCTGCGGGAGAAGCTGAGCGGAGGACCCGAGCGGCTCGCGCCCAGCACGGAGTAGCGCAACGCCAGTGGGGCCCCCCCCGGCCCCGGGGGGGCCCCCCGTGGGGGGGTGGGGAGCCGCAGAGCAGAGGTTAAAGCCCGCGGGCGAGGCCCGCGCGGGAGGGGGCGTTACCCCCCAGACGCCCGCGGCCCCGGGGGGCG
>NZ_JBHWKQ010000025.1:0-118864 GCF_042730865.1 Streptomyces sp. NPDC059897
GGGGGGCGACCCCTACCACCACTCCCACACCCACCCCCGCCGGCCGGGGGGGGGGGGGGGGGGGGGGGGGCGGGGGGGGGGGGGGGCCCCCCCCGGGGGGGGGGGGGGGGGGGGGGGGCGCGCCCCCGCCGCGGTGGTGGGAACGAGGCGGGCGCCCGACCACAGGACGTAGACCGTGAAGTAGAGGAGCAGCGCGCCCGTGAGGACCGGGACACCTGCGCCGCCGTGGTGTGCGTGGGCCGCCGGGCGGACGGCCATCGCCACCGCCATGTACGCCATGGCGAACGTGCCCACCAGATGGTGCAGGTGATGGCTTCCCGTCCGGGAGGCCCACAGGGCGCGGAGCGTGGCGGCCCCGAACACGGTCGCGTACAGCAGCCACGCCCAGTGCGGGGGCGTGAGCACCGCCGCGGGGACGGCCATCAGCGCCATCCCGAATCCCATCAGGGCCTCGCCGCCGGCCGTGCGGCGCTGCTCCTCGACGCCGCTGCGCAGGCGCAGCAGGCAGTACGCGCCGGTCGCCGCGCAGAGCGCGACCAGCAGCCAGGCGGCCGAGAGCGGTCCGTGCACCGGGTCCCCCATCGTGTGTCCGTCTCGTCGTCGGTGTCCGTCAGGGAGATGCCCGGGCGGGCAGGGGCGTATGGCGGCGCAGGGGAGCACGGGTGGTCGCGCGGGCGGAGCGTGCATCCGGAGTGTGCGTCCGATCACGCGACATCGTTCACGGGTAAAACACCTGCTAAAGTTTTCTTATGAGCAGCACACCACCGTCACCTCGCACCCCCTCCGTCCACCGCCTCCCGCTCGCCGGAGTGCTGCGCCTCAACAAGCCGTCGGACGTCTGGCTCAAGCCCGCGACCAGCGTCGTCGTCGCCACCGCGATACCGAACATGACGCTGCTCGCCCTCGGCCGGCTCGACCTCGCCATGTACACGATGGCGGGCAGCCTGTGCGCCCTGTACGGGCACAACCTCCCGTACGCGGCACGCGCGCGTGCCCTCGCGTGGGTGGTCCTCGGGATGCTCGCGAGCGTCGGCGTCGCCCTGGTCTCCGCCTCGCTCACCTCGTCCACCGTCCTCCTCGTCGCCGTCGGCGCGCTGCTCGCCGCCGCGCAGAAGACGCTGTGCGACGCCACCCGGATCGGACCGCCGGGAAACCTGATCTTCACGTTCATCAGCTCCGCGACACTGTTCGCGCCGCAGACCCTCGGGCAGGTGCCGGGCCACCTCGCGCTGACGCTCGCCGCCGGCGCCGTGTCCTGGATCGTGGGCATGGCCCCCGCCCTCGTCCGGCCGCACGGGCCCGAGCGCCGCGCCACCGCCCGCGCCCTGAACGCCGCCGCCGCGTACGTCGAGCGCCCCGAGCACGCACCCGCCCGCGGCGCGGCGGCCGCCGCCGTGCACGCCGCGTGGCAGTCGCTGCTCGCCACCGGCGCGCGCACCGAGGCGCGGCGCGCCCTGGAACGGCTCGTGCTGCGCGCCGAGGTCGCCATCGCGGCGCCGGGCGACGCCGACGCGGACCGGCTGCGCGCCTGGGCGGCCGGGCTGCGCGGGGCGGGCTCGGTGCCGCGGCCCGCACGCATCGCCGGGATGGACGACGAGCTCCTCGGCATCGAGGCCGAGCTCGCGGGCGGCAAGCCCTCGCTGTGGCGGCGGATCGGCCCCGGCTCGCCGCTGCTGCCCATCGCCCTGCGTACGTTCGTCGGCTGCGCCCTCGCCGGATACGGCTCGCTCGCCCTCGGCGTCGGCCGCCCCTACTGGGCGCTCGTCACCGCCGCCTCGATCTACCAGGCCAACCTCACACTGTCCTGGAACCGCGGCATCCAGCGCGTCGTCGGCAACATCGCCGGTGTCCTCGTCTTCGCCGCCGTCGTCCCGCTCGCCCACGCCAGCCGGCTCGCCCTCGTACTGTGCTGCCTCGCCTGCGCTTTCGGGGCCGAGGCGCTCATCTCCCGCAACTACTGGCTGGGCAGCCTGTGCGTGACACCCATGGCGCTCCTGGTCACCGAGTTCGCCCGCTACCAGGAGCCCGGCGAGCTGATCGGGGACCGCGTCGTCGACACCCTCGTCGGCGCCGTGCTCGGCGTCGTCGCCGCCATCGCCGTCACCAACCGGCGCGCCACCGACGGCATCGAACAGGCCCTCGACGCGACCGACGGCGCGCGCCGGGCCGCGGAGGACACGCTCGCGCTCCCCGTCCCCGACCACGCCGCCCTGGAAGCGGCCCGCCGCGGCCTCACCGGCGCCCTCGTCGAGCTGCGCGCCGCCGCCGACACCGCGGCCGGTGAATGGTGGCAGCGCGCCCTGCCCGAGGAGCGGGTGCTCGCCGCCGAGCAGTCCGGGCACCGTACGCTCGCCGCCACCGTCCGAAGGCAGGCGATGGCGGGCGACCCGAGTGGTGCGGGCGCCCCGAAGTAGCGGATAGTGGCCGACGCACAGCGTTCGGCCCATGAGGAAGGTCCGGTCAGGCAGGCATGAGCACGCAGCAAGGCCCGGCGGCAACGGCGCCGCTCGACATCGTGTCGTCCGTCGTACGGCAGTGGCAGGCCGTACGACCCGACATCGACACCGGCCCCATGGAGATCATCGGGCGCATCAACCGGTGCGCCGCCCTGCTCCAGCAGGCCGAGGACGCACCACTGCGGCACGCGGGCCTGACCAGGGCCGAGTTCGATCTGCTCGGCACGCTGCGCAGGACCGGACGCGAGCTCACCCCCGGCGACCTCGCCCGCGAGACGTTCGCCTCCGGCGCCGCCGTCACCAAGCGCCTCAAGCAGCTCCAGGAGCGCGGCCTGATCGCCCGCCGCGGCGACACCCGCGACCGCCGCGTCTCCCACCTCAGCCTGACGGACGAGGGCCGCGCCCTCGTCGACGAACTGCTCCCGAGTCAACTCGCGTACGAGGGGGCGGTCCTTTCGGGTCTGGGCGAGGGGAAGGACGCCCAACTGAGCGGACTGCTGGGGGAGTTGCTGCTCCAGCTGGAGGGGCGGCTCGGCAGCGGGCCCCAGTAGAGGCCCGCCGCCCGCCCTCAGGAGGCGCCCTCAGCGCGGCACCGTCGCCCCCTCGATGCCGTACTCCTCACGCCGACCGCACATGCCGAGCCCACCGTGGCGCGTGGGCGTGGCGGTGTGCGCCGTCGATGCGGACAGGTACCCGTCGGCGTCGCCCTGTTCCAAGGCGTCGAGCTGGGCGCCCGTGCGCTCGGCGGCGGCCAGGGCGCCGGTGCGCCACAGCTCGCGCCAGGCCGCGACGCGCGGACGGACCAGTTCCGCGGCCGCCCGCTGGAACGCCCGCAGCGGTTCCGCGTCCCCCGCGGCCAACGCCTCGCGCAGCGGCAGATAGCCCTCGACCGCGAGATCCCGGCGACGGCGCGCGGCCGCCTCCGCCTCCGGACCCGCCGGACCGGGCAGGGCCGCCGCGGCCGCGTACTTCTCCGGGTCGGCCAGATACTCCGGCGGGAACGTGAACACCGCGTCGCCCGCCTCCGGCAGCCCGCTGTTCTGCATCAGGACGGTGATCCGCAGATCCTCGCCCCGCACCATGCGGTGCACCGTGCCCGGCTCGAACCACGCGAGCGAACCGGCCTCCAGGGGCGTGTCCCGGTAGCCGTCCGGGCTCAGCGTCTGCACGGCGCCGCGCCCGCCCGTCACCACGTACGCCTCCGTGCACACCAGGTGCAGATGCGGGCTGCCGCCGCAGACGCCGTCCGCCGCCTCCCAGTCGTAGGCGGAGATGTGGGACAGGCCGATCCCCCCGGGCAGCGGCCTGTCCAGTCCCGAGGCTTCCCGGCTCACCACGCCAGCGCCTTCAGTCGGCTGGCGACCCGCTCCTCGTCCCAGGCGCCGTCCGCGACCACGATCCGGTACCGGTAGCGGAACGTCTCGCCCGCCGGCAGCGCGAATTCCTCGAAGAACGCCCAGGAGAACGCGACCGTCGGGATCGGCTCCGAGCGCACGAACCAGTGCGAGGCGTGGATCGCGTCCGCGTTCTCCGGGGCGTGCTCGAACACGAGCGTGGAGTGCGCGTCGACGTCGTCGTGCTCGCCGGTGAAGGCCAGCCACGGGCCCTGCGTGCCCATCAACTCGCTGTCGGAGGCGTCCCCTTGGGGTCCGAAGACCTTGCCGCCCGTGAAGTCGCGGGGGCCGCGCCACTGGAGGCCCGTGTACCCGGCCATCTCGCGGCCCGCCGTGGTCGGCGAACCGAAGCGCAGCGCCTCGCCGTCCGCGCGGGTGTTCGTCAGCTCGATCGACCAGTCGACGGCGTACGAACCGGACTCGGCGTCCACCGCGTGCACCCGCACCCCGCGCCGCTCGCGGGCCCACTCGGCGCCGCCGTTCTCGATCCACGTGAGGCGCTCGACGAAGGACAGCTCGTCGCCGCCCGCCTCGACGGCGTCGAATCCGTCGTGCCGCATCGAGCCGATCCGGTCGTGCAGCGGCAGATAACCCTCGCCGTGCACATAGCAGTTGCCGCCCCAGAAGTTCTGCCCTGACAGATGGCTGGCCGTCATCTGGAGGCCCTTGTGCCAGCGGTGGTCGTTGGGCCGATAGCCCGAGACCAGATTGCCGGACAGGGTGCGCAGCGGATGCACGTACGGCTTGCGGGCCTCGAAGGCCTCCGGGTCGGGCTTGTAGACGTAGGAGAAGAGGTCCGTGCCGGCCGCGTGAACCACGATGCGGTCGCCGTGCGTGTGCGTGACCTTCAGCGAAGACGGGGCGCTGCTCACTGCTGCGGGCTCCAATCCGGGTGGTCGCCGTGCATGGCGGCGTAGAACGGGTCGCCGGGGCCGATCTCCCCGGCCGTGACGGTCGCTCCGGTGAACGCCGACTTGTACAGCGCGGCGGCGAACTCCAGCGTGCCGCGGGCGCTCTGGCCGCTGCCGGGCGGCCGGGTGCCCGCGTCGTACGCGTCGAGCAGCGCGGTCAGCTGCGCGGTGTGCGAGCTGGGCACGTCGGCGGTGGGAGCGGGCGGCTGCTCGCTGCCGGGGGCGGGGGTGTAGCGCCAGTCGTCGTTGCCGTGCCCGTACAAGTGCGTCAGCTCGACCGTGGCCTTCTCGCAGTCGATGCGGATGCGGCTCGTCTCGTCCGGCGAGAGCACGGAGTTGACGACCGTACCGAGGGCGCCGTCCTTGAAGCGGACGAGCGCGGTCGACACGTCCTCGCTCTCCGTGTCGTGCACCAGGCGGGCCGCCATCGCCCGGATCTCGGTCCACTCGCCGAGCAGGTGCAGCATCAGGTCGAACTGGTGGATGCCGTGGCCCATCACCGGACCGCCGCCCTCGCTGGCCCACTTCCCGCGCCAGGGCACGTCGTAGTAGGCGGTGTCGCGGTACCAGGTCGTCTGGCAGTGGGCGACCAGCGGGCGGCCGAGCGTGCCCTCGGTGAGCAACGAACGGGCGTGCACGGCGCCGGAGCCGTAGCGGTGCTGGAAGACGACGGACGCGTAGGCGCCGCTCGCCTCCTCGGCGGCGGCGATCTCGTCGTACTCGGCGAGGGACAGGGTGAGCGGCTTCTCGCACAGCACCCAGGCGCCGGACTTGAGTGCCGCGACGGTCTGCTCGCGGTGGAACACCGGCGGGGTGCCGATGAGGACGAGATCGGGGCGCGCCGCTTCGAGCATGGCGTCCAGGTCGGTGTGCGCGGAGACGTCCGCGAAACCGGCCTCGGCGGCCCGGGCGCGGAATCCGTCGAGGCGGCCTTGGTCCACGTCGACGGCGGCGACGAGTTCGACGCGGTCGCGCAGGGAGGTGAGGGCGGGCAGATGGCTGCCGGTGACGATCCCACCCGTGCCGACGACGGCGGCACGCGGACGGGATCCCTGGCGGTCGGGGCTTGGCATGCGGGTTCCTCGCGGAGAGCTGTCGGAGGGAAAGCGCTTTCCGTTGCAGGCGACCCTAAGCGGGGGGTGCGGGTCCGGACAAGGGGGTCCGGGCGGGGGGTTCCGGGAGTGCGACCGACAGTTTGAAACGTATCAGCACCCCAGTACCTCGCTCCGGGAAAGCTTCCGGAATCCATTGACAGGCCCGTACGCCGCGGGTTCGTATGGAGCCGCCTGCGGATCGACCGTCTGTCGCCGTCGAGCACGGAGTCGCGAGGCCGCCACTAATGGAGCGTTTCAAGAACGGTGACGACCGTCTGCCGTGCAAGCGCTTTCTACTCAGTGCCGTGGCCTGATCACACCAAGGAGAGCCATGAGCGTGACCGCGTCAAAGGAGTCGCGTACCGCGGACGCGCCCGCCGCCGGGCGGGCGATGTCGAGGAAGGCCGCGGCCAGCGGCTGGATCGGCAGTGCCCTCGAGTACTACGACTGGTTCATCTACGCCCAGGCGGCGGCGCTCGTCTTCCCGGGGATCTTCTTCCCCGAGGGCAACGCGACGATCGCCGTGCTCGCGTCGCTCGGCACCTACGCCGTGGGCTACGTCGCGCGCCCCATCGGCGCCGCGGTGCTCGGTCACTGGGGCGACAAGAAGGGCCGCAAGAACGTCCTGGTCCTGGCGATGCTCCTGATGGGCGTCTCCACGTTCGTGGTGGCGCTGCTGCCCACGTACAGCCAGGTCGGGATCATCGCGCCGATTCTGCTGACCCTCGTCCGCCTCGTGCAGGGCTTCGCCGTGGCGGGGGAGTTGAGCGGCGCCAGCGCGATGATCATCGAGCACGCTCCGCACGGCAGGCGCGGATTCCTCGCCAGCTTCGCCCTGCACGGAACGGTCGCGGGCCAGATCCTCGGCGCCGCGATCTTCCTGCCCATGTCGATGCTGCTGTCCGACGAGGCCTTCAAGACCTGGGGCTGGCGCATCCCGTTCGTGCTCAGCGCCGCGGTCGTCATCGCCGGCCTCCTGATCCGGCGGCGCGTCGAGGAGACGAAGACCTTCGAGGAGCAGCGGGAGGAGACCGGCCCCGAGGCGCACAAGGTGCCGTTCGTCGAGGCGTTCCGGGAGAACTGGCGGGAGATCCTGCGCGCGGTGTGCATGACGCTCGTCAACGTCATCGGTGTCACGGTCTCGGTGTTCGGCGGCGCCTACGCGACGCAGTCCGGCTACGGCGTCGGCATGAGCACGACCGTGTACCTCTGGATCCAGATCGCCGCGAACGTGGCGGGCATGTTCGTCGTCCCGGTCTTCGGCCACCTCTCCGACCGGTTCGGCCGCCGCCCGATCATGATCGTGGGTGGCCTGGCGGCAGGCCTGCTCTGCTACCCGTACCTGTGGGCGGTCAGCGCGAACAACGTGCCACTGACCTTCCTCCTCGCGGTCCTCTCCTGGGGTGTCGCCTACCAGTCCTGGAACGCCACGTTCGCCTGCTTCTTCCAGGAGCTGTTCCCGGCGGCCCGGCGCGTCACCGGGTTCGCGCTGGCGCAGAACATCGGCCTGGCGATCGTCGCGTTCCTGCCGACGATCTTCACGATGGTGGCGCCGCCCGGCTCCTCGAACGTGCCGCTCACCATCGGCACGCTCTGCCTCGCCATCACCGTCGTCGCCTCGATCGCGACGTGGAAGTCCCCGGAGACGTACCGGATCCCCCTGGACCGACTCGGCATCCCGGACGCGGAGCCGCTGTCGCGGGAGGCGTACGAGGAGCTGCGCGCGGCGGGGAAGTAGCGAGGGGCGGTGCGGGTGGGCGTGGGGTCGGAAATCACCGGCCCCACGCCCGGGGCTCAGTGCGCCACGCCCGCGCCTCGTCGCACCACTGCCCGCGAGGGTCCGCCGGCTCCGGCACGGTGTTGAACCACGACTGCGTGGGCTCGATCCGGTACGGCGCACGGGAGGAGTTCGGTGTCGGTGAACCGCAGCGGGTACTTCGCGGCCCGCGGGTCGTTGAGCAGGAACTCGGCGAACGGCCCGTTCAGCGCGGCGGCGGCGACGGACGGCTGCAGCGTCCGCTCGGGTGACGACGTGCCCCTCGAACGCCGCCGCGTCACACCCGCCCGTCGCTCGGCGACGACGCCACGCCGGCCCCGGGCCCTGACTCTCGTGATTGCACGGAGATGGGTCGCGAGCAACGTCTCGACGCGTCAGGTGATCGGAAGGTGTGGCTTCTCCGGGGACATTGACCTGCCGTCCACCCGTGCCGCCATGACCTCGCGCAGTTCCTCGGGGGAGAGGTACGCGTCGGTCATCTCGAAGTCCCGGAGTGTCGCGGGGCGGTGGCGTTGGAAGCCGGTGCGGACGAAGTCGTCGCCCGCGACCGCGTTGAGGGTCCAGTTGGCCGCCGTGCGGAAGCGCGCGGTCAGGGTGCGCAGTGCGCCGATGTGGTAGCCGCGCGCCACGACCTGGGCGGGCAGGCCCGTCAGTTGGATGCCCAGCGGCTTCGACACGGCCTGGATGCCGCCGAGGTCGACGACGAGGCCGAGGTCCTTGTGCCGGTAGGGCGTCAGCGGGTTGCCGCGTACCGAGGCGAGGATGTTGCGGGCCGCCGCCCAGCCCTGCCGCATCGCGTGCTGCGCCGTCGGCGGGCACATCGCGTCGCCGCCCTTGACGATGTCCGGCACGGCCGCCGCGTCACCGAGGGCGAAGACGCCGTCGAGGCCCGGCACGGTCAGCTCGGGTGTCACCACGAGCCGGCCTCGGTTGGTCTCGGCGCCGAGGGTCGCCACGAGCGGGCTCGGGGCGACACCGGCCGTCCAGATCAGCGTGTGGCAGGGCAGCTCGCGCCCGTCGGTGAGCGTGACGGTGTCCTCGGTGACGCTCGCCACCGACACCCCGAGCGAGACGTGAAGGCCGCGCCGCTCCAGGATGTCCATGGCCTTGTCGCCGAGCCGCTCGCCCAGTTCCGGCATGAGCTTGGGAGCGACATCGAGGAGGTGCCACTTGATGAGGGCCGGGTCCAGACCCGGATAGCGCTTGACGGCCGCGGTCGTCAGGCGTTGCAGATACGCCGCCGTCTCCGTGCCCGCGTAGCCGCCGCCGACCACCACGAACTGCAGCCGCGCCGCGCGCTCGTCCGGGTCGGAGCTGGCCGCCGCCAGGTCCAGCTGCGTGATCACGTGGTCGCGGATCCAGGCCGCCTCGGCGAGTGTCTTGACGCCGACCGCGTACTTGTCCAGGCCCGGGATGTCGAACTGGCGCGTAACGCTGCCCGGCGTGAGCACCAGGTAGTCGTAGTGCTCGATGCTGACCTCGCCGTTTATCTTCCGTACGACGACGGCCTTCGCCTGCGGGTCCACACCGATCGCGCCGCCCGGCACGATCTGGGTGCGCCGCAGCATCCGGCGCAGCGGCACCGCCACCGACTGCGGCGTGAGCACGCCGGAGGCCACGTGCGGCAGCAGTGGCAGATACAGCTGGTGTGCGGTGGGGCTGATGAGCCGCAGCACCGCCTCTCCGGGCTTGAGCTCCTTCTCCAGCTTGTGCGCGCACTCCATCCCGGCGAATCCCGCGCCGATGATCAGGATCCGGGGGACGGACGACGAACGGGAAGCGCTGGTGTTCCGCGGAGTGGTCATGTCGGATCTCTCCTGGGGTGGGCTGCGTGGGACCGTTGGTGCGCCGTCGATCCCTGCGTATCCGGATTCGGCACGCCCGAATCCCGAACTCACGCCATCCTCCGCCCCTGGCCGGTCCACCGCACGCGAACCAGGGACCGTACGGGACACCCGGAACCGCGCCCCACCGCACCCGAACGACCGCGGACGCGGGACGCCGCGTCATAGGCCGTTCGAGCGAGGAGCGGGGCCGGAGCGGCTCAGATTCCCGGCCGGTACCGGATCGGATGCTCCTGCGGCACCTCGACGAGGACGATCTCGTGGCCGTCCGGGTCCTTGATCCACATTTCGACGAGGCCCCACGGCTCCTCGACCGGCTCGCGCGTCACGGTGACGCCCCGCTCGGCCAGCTCCGCGTGCGCCGCGTGCACGTCCGCCACCTGCATCCACAGCTTGAGACTCGGCACCGGGGGCTGTGCGGAGCGGCCCGCGACCTCCAGGAACCCGCCGCCGAGGAAGTACACGGTGCCCCGCTCGGGCCCGGTGCCGAACTCCCGGTAGACCGCGAGGCCCAGCGCCGCTCCGTAGAACGCCCGCGAACGCTCGGGGTCGGTCGGCCGGATCAGGACCCTGCTGCTCAGTACGTGAACCATGCCGACGCAGCGTAGTGCGCTCGCGTTAACCTCGACGGCGCCCCGTACGCCCCGCCGCCCCAGAACCCGGAGACCGCCCCATGACCATCGTCGACCTCGCCTTCCGTGACGCCGAACCCGAGGACGTCGACGTGCTCGTCGCGCTCGTCGAGTCGGCCTACCGAGGGGACTCCAGCCGGACCGGCTGGACCACGGAGGCGGACATTCTGGAAGGGCAGCGGACCGACCCGCAGGGCGTGCTCGAGGTCATCGAGGCGCCCGACAGCCGGCTGCTCACGGTGGAGCGGGACGGGGCGGTCGTCGCCTGCTGCCAGCTGGAGCACCGCGGGGACCACGCCTACTTCGGGATGTTCGCGGTCAGCCCCGCCCAGCAGGGCGCGGGACTCGGCAAGGCGATCATCGCGGAGGCGGAGCGCAGGGCCCGCGAGGCGTGGGGCGTCAGCGAGATGCACATGACGGTGATCGACGCCCGCGAGGACCTCATCGCCTGGTACGAGCGCCGCGGCTACCGCCGTACGGGACGGTTCACCCCGTTCCCGTACGGCGATGAGCGCTTCGGCATCCCGCAGCGTGACGACCTGAAGTTCGAACTGCTCGTCAAGCCGCTCGACGACTAGTTCGAGCCGCTGGGTGACTGGTCACGCGGCCTGTCACGCGGCCGGTCACGCCGTTCGTCACGCGGTGAAGCGGCCGGTCCGCTTGATCTCCGGATAGTCGGTCGTCGCGCCGTCGAGGCCGAGCGCCCGTACGAGCCGCAGATCGTCCTGGGTGTTCACGACCCAGCCGATGATCCGCAGGTCGGCCTTGCGGGCGTGCTCGACGATCTCCTGCGTGAGCCGCCGGATGTTGAGCACCAGGGTCGTGGCGCCCGCGGTGACGGCCCGCTCGACGACGCCCGTGCCGTAACGGCTGGCGACCAGCGCCGTGCGCACGCCCGGCACCAGCCGGGCGATCTCGGCGATCGCCTCGTCGTGGAACGAGATCACCTCGACCCGGTGCACCAGATCGCGGCGCAGCATCACATCGGCGAGCGCCCGCGCCGCCGCCGTGTCCTTGATCTCGGCCTGCAGCGGGGTGCCGACCGCGTCGACCACCTCCTCGAAGACCGGTACGCGCTCGCCGCGTCCCGCGTCGAGGCCGCGGATCTCGGCGAGGGTCTTCTCGGCGATCGGCCCGTGGCCGTCCGTGGTCCGGTCGACGCCGGCGTCGTGCATGACGACGAGCGCGCCGTCCTTGCTCAGGTGCAGGTCCAGTTCGATGATGTCGAGGCCCCCGCGCTCGGCGGCGACGAAGGACCGCAGGGTGTTCTCGGGTTCGACACCCATGGCTCCGCGATGCCCGATGGTGAGGAAGTTCAAGGTCGTCTCGCCTCCGTCGACTGGCGCTCGGTACTGCCGCGCGGACGCGACAGACTCGTACACTAACGGGCCGTCCGCGCGAGGGAACCGTGCCTGCGAGAAGGACCGGAGTCGTCGGTTCTGGTGCCCACCACCCCGAGGATCAGTCCAGTGATCACGGCGGCGACGAGGACGGCACGGGTACTCATGGCGGATACGCCTCCGGAGGTACGGGCAGGGGGTACGGCCCGTCATACCGGGCGGGTCACCCGTGGCGCGAGCCCGCTCACCCGGTGGTGGGCGCGTCCCCGCCGGCGTTGACTTCGGGGGAGCCGGGCAGCGCGGCCAGGTCCGCCAACATGTCCCGGGCCAGCTCGACTTCGGCCGCGAGGTGCCGCTCGCTCCAGCGCAGCGCGATCTGCGGGTGCGCCCACGCCTCCACGCCCCGCGCCCGCGCGGCCGCGTCCCGCACCTCCTTCAACTCGCCCTCGGTGCGGGCCACATGCTCCTCGACGAGCGTGCGCAGCCGTTCGGGGTCGGCGAGATGGCCCAGCCAGACGCGCAGCAGCACCGGGTGCCGCAGCGACACGGCGGCGGTGTCCTGATCGCCGTCCGCCCACGCGGCGAGCGCGTCCCGGCCCGCGCGCGTGATGGCATACGTGCGCTTGGTGCGCGGCTCCTCCGGGCCCGAGCGCCGCGACGTGGCGTAGCCGAGCCCCTCCAGCCTGCGCAGCTCGGCGTAGATCTGGCTGAACGCGGGGGAGCCGTAGAAGAAGCGCAGCGACGCGTCCGCCCACTTCTTCAGCTCGTACCCGGTCCGCTCGCCGGGCGGGAAGGACAGCAGCCCGAGCACGGCCCAGGCGGTCGGCGGCAGCTGCGTGGTCGGCATGGCTCCGCATTGAAGCCAGCTTCAGGTCACGGACGCAAGACCTCCGCGCGACGCAGCCGCGCCGAGAGGTGGTGCTGAAGCGGCTGCCCGACGGCGGCCATGTCGTGGCTGAACGTCAGGGTCCCGTCATCGGCGAGCGTGTAACGACGTCCCGTCGCGTCGACCCGCTTGGCGGTCGGGGTACCGGCGACGGCGTGCGTGGCGAGCTCGACGGCCCCATCGACGACCTGCCCCACCAGAACCTCCGCGATCCCGGTGGGCTGCGTGATCAGCGCCTCGACCCGCCCCTCCGGCTGCACCCGCCACCACCCGCTCTCCCGCGCGGCGGGCCGCACGGGTGCGTCCTCGGTATCAATCAGCCAGGCCCGCGCCTCGTAGTGCAGGAACGGCCTGCCGTCATGACTGAACGTGACCTCCTGCGCGTACGCGAAGTCCCCGTCCAGGGTGGGGTATTGGCCCTGCCCACGCCCGCGCCAACTCCCGATCAGACCGAGAACGGGCGCGAGCAGCGGGTGCGGCTCGGGGGTTCCGGTGTAGGGGTACGGGGGTGTGGGGGCGGGGTCGAACATGAGTGGCTCCAGGTGTGGTCGGGTCGACGCGGGAAGCCTAGAAGGTGTCACCCCTCGAACCACCTCAGGGCCGCACCCTGCTTGCGTCCGCGCCGTCGCCGCCCGCCTGCACGCACATGGCCCGCACCTCGCGCAGCAGCACGGGCCAGTCCTCCCCGAAGGTGGCGATTCCCGCGCTGATGGCATCGAGGGCCGCCTTCAGAGGGTGGGCGTCACCGGCGTCCACAACGGCGGGAAGTGCCATGTGCGGCCGGGACACCGGAGGCGGCTCCGCCGCGGGCTCCGTGGAGTCCGCCATGAAGGCCGTCGCGCGCGGGGCCGACCACCAACATGGCACCGGGCCCCGGCTCGGGCTCCGTGGGCGGCACCGCCCGCCGGGCCTGCCTGTCCGGGACCCGCGGGTCCGACGCCAGAGTCCGGAACATCTCGTCCCGGTCGTCGAACGGCGCCGGCAGCGCCCGCCCCTCGTCGAGCGCCGCGAGGGCGGGCGCCACCCAGGAGAGTTCGGCGATGCCGGCGATCGCGCACGCACGCCGGGCGGCGTGCACGGCGACCGCGCGTTGCGCTTCGGCGTCCACGGCGTCCAGCTCATGGACGAGCGCGGCGTCGAAGCGGAGCAGACCCCACGCCGCTGCCTCCACCGTGCGCAGGTTGTCACTGGGGGACCGCCCGCCCCACGCGTGCCGTTCGTGCTCCAAGTGCCGCTCCAGCTCGGCGCGTTCCTGAGCCGCGCGGGCCCGGCACTCCTGCTCGGCGCGCTCCTCGGCCGTCGGCGGTGGCGGCGTCCTGCGGGCGACACCGTGCCAGTACTCGGCTGCCTCGGACGTCTGCCGCACGATGCGGTCCGGCGCGGCAGGGGCGGGCCAGAACTGGATGAGATAGCGGTCGGCCTGCGGTTCGTCGATGCGGGTGTCCAGGTCGCTGCCCGCGTCCATGCCGTACGCGCAGTACCGCACCCGATGGTCGACCGGGTCGAGCCCGAGCTCCCACGCGGCCTCGCCGGCCCACTGCGTCAGACAGGTCCGCTCCGATGCCGGCCGGAACGACACCTCGACGACGTCCTCCCAGTCCGGGGCGAGGGCGGGCTCCCGCTCGTGGACCTCCACGGTGAAGCCCACGTCGCCGGTGTGCAGCCCGGTGATGAGAAACAGGAACCCGGGCACGGCGGCACCGCACAGCCCTGACCGCTGCCCGGCAAAGGTCTCCTGCAGCTCCGGCGCGAAATCACTGCCGCTCTCGATGTAGGCCTGCCCGTAATGGAGTTGGATCTCCCCGGCGACCGGCCTGCGCACCGCCGCACCCCCGCTGCTCTCTCCCATGGCTCCAGCTTCCCATTCCACGGTGCGCGAGCCGTGCCCCTTCCCTTTTCTGACGGGCAGTCATATAGCTATTAGTCATATGGCCCCAGTCCAGCCCCGGGAGGGAACCGTGAAGTTCTCCGTCATCTTCGAGGCCCAGCTCGCCGACCCCACCGTCGAGCGTGAGCACCAGCTGCTGCACGACAGCGTCGAACAGGCCGTGTACGCCGAGGAGATGGGGTTCGACCGGATATGGGCGGTCGAGCACCATTCGCTCAAGTGGTACGCGCACATGTCGGCGCCGGAGATCTTTCTGACGTGGGTCGCGGCGCGTACGTCAAGTATTCGCGTGGGGCACGGCGTGGTGTGCATGCCGTTCAAGTTCAACCACCCCGCGCGCGTGGCCGAACGTGCCGCGATGCTCGACCTGTTGTCCGGCGGGCGGCTCGACCTCGGGGCGGGGCGCGGTGGTACCACGCAGGAGACGTCGCTGTGCGGGGTCGACAAGGAGCGGACCACGCAGGAGGTCGAGGAGGCGCTGCGGATCATCGGGAAGGCGTGGGAGAAGGAGGAGTTGGAGCACCATGGGCCGCTCCTCGACATCGACCCGCATCCGATCCTGCCCCGGCCGGCCCAGACGCCGCATCCGCCGCTCTTCCTCGCGTGCAGCCGCACGGAGACGCTGCGCCAGGCCGCCGAACTCGGCGTGGGCGCGCTCGTGATGGGGTTCGCGGGGCCGGAGGCGATCGCCGACATGCGCGGTGCCTACGATGCCGCGCTCGCGGCGCGCACCCCCGAACGGCTCGTGTCGTCCGTCGTCAACGACCACTTCTCGGTCCTGTGCCCGACCATCGTGCTCGACGACCGGGAGACGGCCCGCAGCATCGGCATCCGCGGCCAGCGCTTCTTCGCGCAGTCCATCGGCCACTGGTACGGCGGCGCGGGCATCCCCGACGAGGCCGTCGTGGAGGGCGCGGACGAGGCCGAGGAGATGCGCAGGGCCGCCGAGCAGGTCGTCGCCCGGCTCCACGAGCACCGCATCCCCGTCCGCCCCACCGCCACGGCCACCTTCAACGCCGACCACGCGTACGGCACCGCCGACGACGCCATCGCGTACGTCGAGCGGCTCCGTGACGCCGGCGCCGACGAGATCATGTGCCTCATTCAGATGGGGACGGTGCCGCAGGAGGCGTGCATGGAGACGCTGCGGCAGTGGGGCGAGAAGGTGATCCCGCACTTCCGCGGCGACGGCGGTGCGTGATGCCCGCCGCTGGGCAGGGATCCGTCCGCCGTTCCGCACCGCCACACCGACCCAGGAGCCGCCCATGACCCCCGACCCGGTCGACCGCCTCGCCCCCGAGGCCCGCCCCCTCGTCGATGCCATCACCGCCGCCTTCCCCGACCTCGGAGGCGCCGTCACCGACGCCGTCGAGGCCCGCCGGATCCTCGCCGCGGCACCCGAGTCGCCGTTCCCCGCGCCCGTGGTGGGCGCCGTCGAGGACCGCGAAATACCCGGGCCGCCGGGAGCGCCCGCGATACCCGTGCGCGTCTACCTGCCGGAACCGGACGCCGCACCGGGCCCCCGCCCCGTCGTCGTCTTCTTCCACGGCGGCGGCTGGGTCATCTGCGACCTCGACAGCCACGACCACACCGCCCGCGCCCTGTGCCGGGACGCCGGCGCCGTCGTCGTGTCGGTCGACTACCGGCTCGCGCCCGAGGCCCCGTTCCCGGCCGCCGTCGAGGATGCCTACGCCGCCGTGTGCTGGGTCGCCGACCACGCGCCGGAACTGGGAGCCGACCCCGAGGCGCTGACCGTGGCGGGCGACAGCGCGGGCGGGAACCTCGCCGCGGTCGTCGCCCAGATCGCCCGCGACGAGGACAGTCCCGCCATCGCGTGCCAGGTCCTCGTCTACCCGGCCACCGACGCCCGCCAGAAGACCGGCTCCTTCGAGGCCAACGCCGAGGGCTACTTCCTCAGCGCCGCCCACTGCGGCTGGTTCCGCGAGCAGTACCTGGGCGCGGACGGCGACCCCGCCCACCCGCGCGTATCGCCACTGCTCGCCGAGGACCTCGCAGGACTGCCCGCCGCGCACATCGTCACCGCCGGCTGCGACCCGCTGTGCGACGAGGGCCGGGCGTACGGCAAGGCGCTGCGCGACGCGGGCGTCGCGGTCACGGAGGGCCACTTCCCGGCGATGTTCCACGGATTCTTCGGGTTCCCCGAGCTTCTGGAGGACTCCCGGCAGGCCCTTGCGGGCGCGGTGGCGGCGATTGCGGCTACCGCCCGTCACAGGAAAAACAGCGGTGATCTAGGGGGTGGCACAGGATAATTTCCCGAGACCCCCCTTGTGGTCGGGAACCTCGCGTGCATACGGTGTTCTTACGCGAGGTTCTCCCGTGGAGGTTGGGACATGACGGAAATTCTTGTGCAGGCTGGCGCGGAGGAGACGGATTCTCCGGTCCAGGTGGTCGGACCCAGGGTGGTGGACCACCCGGCCTGGCCGTTGCTCAAGGACGCCGTGGAGGAGTTCAGGCCCCTGCAGAGCGCGGACGGGTCGATCGACTTCGAGGCCGAGGGCGCCCCGGCGAAGGCCGACGCCGAGCGGATCCTGAGCCGCGTCATATCCGCGGTCGAGGAGCTCGCCCCGCTGCTGCCGCACGACGCCGCGTACCACGAGGCGCTCGTGCGCGACCTGCGCCGCTGGGCGGACGGCGGCTTCGAGGTCCCGGACTTCCTGGACTCGCTGCTCGCCTTCCAGCCCGCGGCCCAGCGCCAAGACGGCCTCCAGCACCTGGTGGTCTTCCCGATGTACACGCAGAACGGCAACCCGGACCGCAATCTGGAAGCCGTCGCGCTGCGCATGGTGTGGCCGGACTGGCTCGCCGAGCTGGAGGCGACCCGCTACGACAACCCGCTGTTCTGCGGCATCACCTTCGAGGACTTCACCTCCGGGTACGACACGAACTCGGCGGTGCTCTTCCCGGAGACGATCGCCGTGCGCGAGGCGCCCGAGCGCTTCTCCTGGGGCGGCATCTTCTGCGACCGCGAGGCGGCCCGCTTCCGTCGCGTCACCGAGGCCGCCGTCGACATCCTGGGCGTCGAACTGCCCGAGGACATCGCGGAGATGGTCGGGGACCAGGAGCGCTGCCAGCAGGCGTTCGTGCTGTGGGACATGGTCCACGACCGCACGCACAGCCACGGCGACCTGCCCTTCGACCCGTTCATGATCAAGCAGCGCCAGCCGTTCTGGATGTACGGCCTCGAGGAGCTGCGCTGCGACCTCACCGCCTTCAAGGAGGCCGTGAAGCTGGAGGCGGACGGCGTCCCGCAGGCGCGCGATGTGCAGTACGCCGTGCTCTTCGACCGGATGTTCCGCTTCCCCGTCACCGGCGACCGCGTCAAGAACTACGACGGCCTGGGCGGCCAGCTGCTCTTCGCGTACCTGCACAAGCACGACGTGGTGCGCTGGACCGACAACAAGCTGTTCATCGACTGGAACCGCGCCCCCGAGGTCACCAACCAGCTGTGCGGCGAGATCGAGCAGCTGTACCGGGACGGCATCGACCGCCCGAAGCTGGTGCACTGGTTCGCCGCGTACGACCTGGTGTCGACGTACCTGTCCCCGCACCCCGGCTCCACCTGGGCCAAGGGCCCGGACGCCCTGGACACGTCGCTGCCGCCCCGCAAACTCGTGGACGAGGTGCTTCCCGACGAGTTTCCGCTCAGCATGTTTTATGAGGCGCTTTCGAAGAAGCTGAAGAAGGTGATCGCCTCCACGAAGGGGATCACCGCGGAGAGCACCGAGCGGGTGGCCGCGTGAGCCACGGCGAACAGCAGCAGGAGGCGACGGACATGACCGACACCAACGGGACCAGGGACACGCTGGACGGTGCGGTGATCGCGGTCGCCGGAGCCGCGGGCCCGGCCGGAAAGGCCACCCTCAAGCGACTCGCGGAAGCCGGTGCCACGGTCATCGGGGCCGACGCGGACGCCGAGCGCCTGGTGGAAGCCGTCGACGAGGCGCGCTACGCGCACGGCGGCGCCACCGTGATCGGCGACAACGTCGACCTGCTCGACCTGCACGCCACCCGCGACTGGGCGGGCCGCGTCGAGAAGGACTTCGGCCGGGTCGACGGCCTCGTGCACCTGGTGGGCGGCTGGCGCGGCGGCGCGACGTTCGCCGACACCGACCTCGCCGACTGGGACCTGCTCGAAAAGCTCCTGATCCGCACGGTGCAGCACACCTCGCTCGCGTTCTACGAGGGCCTGTCCCGCAGCGACCGCGGCCGCTACCTGCTGATCAGCGCCGCGGGCGCCTCCAAGCCGACCGCGGGCAACGCCGCGTACGCCGCCTCCAAGGCCGCGGCCGAGGCGTGGACGCTCGCGCTCGGCGACTCCTTCCGCAAGGCGGGGGGCGAGGCGGGGCCGCAGCAGGCGGCTGCGATCCTGGTGGTCAAGGCGCTGGTGCACGACGCGATGCGCGCCGAACGCCCCAACGCGAAGTTCGCGGGCTTCACGGACGTCACGGAGCTGGCCGAGGCCATCACCGGCGTCTGGGAGCGGCCCGCCGCCGAACTGAACGGGACCCGTCTGTGGCTGACCGAGAAGCCGTGAATCCTCCGAAGACCGATGCCCACCGGCGTCACGACCCCGACACCCGGGGCTTCGCCAGCGACAATTACGCCGGGGGCCATCCCGAGGTGATGGCGGCGCTCGCCCTCGCCAACGGCGGGCACCAGGTCGCGTACGGCGGGGACGAGTACACGGACCATCTCCAGCAGATCATCCGCGGCCACTTCGGCCCGACCGCCGAGGCGTTCCCGGTGTTCAACGGCACGGGGGCCAACGTCGTCGCACTCCAGGCGGTCACCGACCGCTGGGGCGCGGTGATCTGCGCCGACTCCGCGCACATTCACGTGGACGAGGGCGGCGCCCCCGAGCGGATGGGCGGCCTGAAGCTGCTCACCGTGCCCACCCCGGACGGCAAGCTCACCCCCGAGCTGATCGACCAGCAGGCGTACGGCTGGGACGACGAGCACCGGGCGATGCCGCAGGTCGTCTCGATCACGCAGTCCACCGAACTCGGCACGCTCTACACGCCGGACGAGATCCGCGCGATCTGCGAGCACGCCCACGAGCGCAACATGGTCGTGCACCTCGACGGCTCCCGGATATCCAACGCCGCCGCCTCCCTGGACGTCCCGATGCGGACGTTCACGAACGCGGTCGGCGTCGACATCCTGTCGCTCGGCGGCACGAAGAACGGCGCGCTGTTCGGCGAGGCCGTCGTCGTCCTCAACCAGGACGCGGTGCGCCACATGAAGCACCTGCGCAAGCTGTCCATGCAGCTGCACTCCAAGATGCGCTTCCTGTCGGTGCAGTTGGAGGCGCTGTTCGCCAAGGACCTGTGGCTGCGCAACGCCCGGCACGCGAACGAGATGGCCCAGCGCCTCGCCGAGGGCGCCCGCGCCGTCGACGGCGTCGAGATCCTCTACCCGGTGCAGGCCAACGGCGTGTTCGCCCGCCTCCCGCACGACGTCTCCGAGCGCCTCATGAAGAAGTACCGCTTCTACTTCTGGGACGAGGCGGCCGGCGACGTGCGCTGGATGTGCTCCTTCGACACGCGCGAGGAGGACGTCGACTCCTTCGTCGCGGCCCTCAAGGAAGAGATGGCGCGTTAGGCACCGGGATCGCATAGGTATGCGGCCGACCGTAAATGTATTGACTTACGGGCGGCCGCATTTCTATGCTCCCTAGGCATGGAGCTGATCCAGCAGAACCCTGATCTGTCCGCGTACTTGGCGGCCGATGACGCCGTCGACCATCACCACCCGCTCGTACGCGAGACGGCGGCGCGCCTCGCGCGCGATGTCGTCGACACATACGCATACGCCCGCGCCGCCTACGAGTTCGTACGGGACACGATCGCGCACTCCGCCGACAGCGGGGACCCGCGCGTCACCTGGCGGGCGTCCGACGTCCTGGAGAAGGGCACCGGGATCTGCCACGCGAAGGCGCACGCGCTGGCGGCGCTGCTGCGCGCCGAGGACATCCCGACGGCGCTCTGCTATCAGCGGCTGACGCACGACGCGGGGACGGGCTGGTGTGTGCACGGCCTGGTGGCGGTCCGGCTGCGCGGCGCCTGGCACCGACAGGACTGCCGGGGGAACAAGCCTGGCGTCGACGCCCAATTCGCCCTGGACGGGGAGCGGCTGGCGTGGATACCCGACCCGGCGGCCGGGGAGGCGGACTACCCGGCGCTCCATGACGCGCCGCACCCGGCGGTGCTCGACGCGCTGCGCGGCGCGCCGGACCGTCCGTACCTGTGGGAGCACCTTCCGGACGCGCTCCCGGCGTGACGTGACCCGGGGTCTCAGCCGGCCTCGGCGGCCCTGACCTCTTCCGGGGTCGGGGCGGTGCCGCCGAGGTGCGCCGGCATCCACCAGGTGTCGTCGGGGCCCTTGGGGTGCACCGGGTAGGCGCGCTGCGCGGCCTCGAGCAGCTCCTGCATGCGCGAGCGCAGACGGCGCGTGATCGCCCCGGCGTACTGGTCGCTCGGCGCCTCCATGGCCTCACCGACCCGGACCGTGATCGGGATGTGCTGCCGCTTGAAGTTCTTCGGACGGCCCTTGGTCCACAGCCGCTGCGTGCCCCACAGCGCCATCGGGATCAGCGGCACCCCGGCCTCCTGGGCCAGCCGCACGGCGCCCGTCTTGAAGCTCTTGAGCGTGAAGGACTCCGAGATCGTCGCCTCCGGGAAGACGCCGATGATCTCGCCCGAGCGCAGCGACCGCAGCGCGTGCTGGTACGCGTGCTCACCCTGGGAGCGGTCCACCGGAATGTGCTTCATGCCGCGCATCAGCGGGCCGGAGATCTTGTGGCGGAAGACCGACTCCTTGGCCATGAAGCGGACGAGACGCTTCTGCGGAAGGGCCGCCAGGCCGTCGAAGATGAAGTCCAGGTAGCTGATGTGGTTGCTGACCAGGACTGCTCCGCCGGTACGCGGAATGTTCTCCGAGCCCTTGCAGTCGATCTTCAGGTCGAGCGCCTTGAACATCGTGCGGGCGGCGCCGATGACCGGAGGGTAGACGAGCTCTGCCATGGAGGGGGTTGGCCCTTCAGTAAGTTACGCAGCCGTAGGTTTTCCGGCTTGCGCAGATCGTGCCCCATCAACGGCCGGGTGGCCAGTCCTGGTTCCGGCGTCGTACGAGATCCTTGTCACGTGCCGGGAATATGCGAACGGCCGGAAAACGCTGCACTGGAGGCGGCGGAACGAAGGAGGAGCAGGGTGGCAGTCGGCGAACAGGCGTGGGACGTCGCGCAGTTGGGCGAGGAGCTGGGGGAGCGGGCGACGCTCGTGCAGTTCTCCAGCGCGTTCTGCGCGCCCTGCCGGGCCACGCGCCGGGTCCTCGACGAGGTCGCCTCGATGGTGCCCGGCGTGTCCCATGTGGAGATCGACGCCGAGGCCCGCCTCGACCTCGTACGGGACGCGGGCGTGCTCAAGACGCCGACCGTGCTCGTCCTGGACGCGCGCGGCCGCGAGGTGCGCCGGGCGGCCGGACAGCCGCGCAAGGCGGACGTCATCGCGGCGCTGGGCGAAGCGGTCTGAAGTGCGGGGTCCGGACGTGCGGGTGAGGCCCGCCGATGCTCGGGTGCGGGTGTGACGCGTGACGCATCTCCCAGATGACGGAACGCACTTGACTGCATGCGCCACGTATCGTCAGAGTGACTTTATGCCTTCGGAACTCCTTCTCGTCGAGCGGGTCCACGTGGACCTGGCTCGCTGTTCGAGCGCCCGCTGTCCGCGCGTCTGACGCAGCCACGGCCCTTGCTCGAACCCTCCTGCCAGAAGGACAACTCCATGACGGCCACGCCCGACCTGCGCACCGCCCAGGCAGCGACCCCCGACCTGTTCCGCTCCGTCTTCCGGCAGCACGCGGCCGGTGTCGCGGTGGTCACCGCGCCCGGCGCGAGCCCCGTCGGCTTCACCGCCACCTCCCTCGCCTCCGTCTCCGCGACGCCCCCGGTCATCTCCTTCGGGATCGGCGTCGGCTCCTCGAGCTGGCCGACCGTCGCCGAGGCCGAGCACGTCGGCGTGCACATACTCGGCGAACACCAGGCCGACCTCGCCGCGACGTTCGCCAAGAGCGGCGCCGACCGTTTCGGCGCGCCCACCCGCTGGTTCGACGGCCCTGAAGGGGTGCCGATCCTGGACGGTGTGCTCGCCTGGCTCGTCTGCAGGGTCATCGCGCGGGTGCCCGCGGGGGACCACCAGATCGTGCTCGCGGAGGCGGTCTCCGGCGACCCGGCGGGCGCCGGCCGCCCGCTGCTGTACCACCAGGGCCGCTTCAACGGCCTTCGCGACTGAAAGTTCCTGCACGGCACGGTTACGCACCGTTGGCAAGGTCACAGTTCAAAGCGCTTGCTTAGTGGGCATAAGCTGGGTGTACTGGCGAGTAACCTTTTGATCGGAGCGCGGGCCGCCCCGACCGGAAGAGTCCGCACAAGGCGCATATGCTGCCTGCGAGAAGGCGTTTTCAGCCGTAGCAGTACAGCTAGGCGTGTGGCCAGTACAGCTGGCAGCAAGACAGCCGCCCAGATAAAGACGATTGCAGTAGGAGAGCCGGCGTGAGCTTGAGGATCGTTGTCACCGTGAAGTACGTGCCGGACGCCACGGGCGACCGGGGTTTCGCCGATGACCTGACGTTGGACCGTGACGATGTCGACGGTCTGCTGTCGGAGCTGGACGAGTACGCGGTGGAGCAGGCGCTGCAGATCTCGGAGAACTCCGATGACGACGTGGAGGTCACGGTCCTGACCGTGGGTCCCGAGGACGCGAAGGACGCGCTGCGCAAGGCGCTGTCGATGGGTGCGGACAAGGCGATCCACGTGGAGGACGACGACCTGCACGGCACGGACGCGATCGGCACCTCGCTCGTTTTGGCGAAGGCGATCGAGAAGGCCGGCTACGACCTGGTGGTCTCCGGTATGGCCTCCACGGACGGCACGGCGGGCATCGTGCCGGCGCTGGTCGCCGAGCGCCTGGGTGTGCCGCAGGTGACGCTGCTGTCCGAGGTCGCGGTCGCCGGCGGCAAGGTGACGGGGCGCCGTGACGGTGACACCGCCTCCGAGCAGCTCGAGGCGTCCCTTCCGGCCGTGGTGTCGGTGACGGACCAGTCGGGTGAGGCCCGCTACCCCTCGTTCAAGGGGATCATGGCGGCGAAGAAGAAGCCGGTCGAGGCGTGGGACCTGGAGGACCTGGACATCGAGTCTGAGGAGGTCGGCCTCGAGGGTGCCTGGACGAAGGTCGCTTCCGCGGACGAGCGTCCGGCGCGCACCGCGGGCACGATCGTCAAGGACGAGGGCGAGGGCGGCAAGCAGCTCGCCGAGTTCCTCGCGGGCCAGAAGTTCATCTGAGCTTCAGCCGTACCCACCCATCGCCCAAGTTCTTTGTGATTGCAGGAGATTGAAGTCCCATGGCTGAAGTTCTGGTCTTTGTCGACCACGTGGACGGTGCCGTCCGCAAGCCCACCCTGGAGCTGCTGACCCTCGCGCGCCGCATCGGTGACCCGGTCGCCGTCGCGCTGGGCAACGGCGCCGCCGACACCGCCGCCGCGCTCGCCGAGCACGGCGCCGTCAAGGTCCTGACGCACGAGGCCGCCGAGTACGCCGACTACCTGGTCGTGCCGAAGGTCGACGCGCTGCAGGCCGCCTACGACGCGGTGTCCCCGGCCGCCGTGCTGGTGCCCTCGTCCGCGGAGGGCAAGGAGATCGCCGCCCGCCTGGCGCTGCGCATCAAGTCGGGCATCATCACCGACGCCGTGGACCTGGAGGCCGGTGACGGCGCCCCGGTGGCCACGCAGTCGGTGTTCGCCGCCTCGTACACCACCAAGTCGACCGTGAGCCAGGGCATGCCGGTCATCACCGTCAAGCCCAACTCCGCCCCCGTCGAGCCGGCCCCGGCCGCCGGCGAGGTCGAGGCGCTTGCGGTGTCGTTCTCCGAGCAGGCGACGGGCACCAAGGTCACCAGCCGTACGCCGCGTGAGTCGACGGGCCGTCCGGACCTGACCGAGGCCGCGATCGTGGTCTCCGGTGGCCGTGGCGTCAACGGTGCCGAGAACTTCTCGGTCATCGAGGCCCTTGCGGACTCCCTGGGTGCGGCCGTGGGTGCCTCGCGCGCCGCGGTGGACGCGGGCTGGTACCCGCACTCCAACCAGGTCGGCCAGACCGGCAAGAGTGTCTCGCCGCAGCTGTACATCGCTTCCGGCATCTCCGGCGCGATCCAGCACCGCGCGGGCATGCAGACGTCCAAGACGATCGTCGCGATCAACAAGGACGCCGAAGCGCCGATCTTCGACCTCGTCGACTACGGCGTCGTCGGCGACCTCTTCGACGTCGTCCCCGCCCTCACGGAAGAGGTCAAGACCCGCAAGGGCTGAGACAGTTCCGATGCCGACGGGGCCGCGTGGTGTTCGCACCGCGCGGCCCCGTCCGCGTACCGGGACGATGTACGGGTCTCGAAAAACACCCATTGACGCCGATCACGCCGACGGTTAACTTCGCTATACGGATTGTTGATTCCGTGAAGTGGAAACATCGAGCATATGGAGAGTGCACGAATGGGTCAGCAGGAGAAGGTGTCGACGAGCCTCGCGGGCGCGGTCAGCGAGAGCATCAGCGCCTCACTCGCCCCGGTCGACGCGGAGCTCGCCCGCCGCTACCCGGGAGACCCCGGCACCCGTCAGCCCGTCCACACGGTCTACGTCCCCGGTGACGCGTTCGACGCCGAGACGATCCGCACCTGGGGCGACAAGGCGCTCGCGCAGCTCGACGAGCACGCCCCGGACGCCGCGTCCTTCGCCGCCGTCCTCGGTCTGAGCGAGGAGCTCGCCGAGCCGGTCTACAGCCGCGTACGCGCGAAGCTGGAGCGCGAGCCCGTGGAGGACCTGCGGGTCGACTTCGAGGACGGCTACCGGCCCGCCTCCGACGCCGACGAGGACGAGACCGCCGCGCGCGCCGCCCGCGTCATCGCCGAGGCGTACGCGAACGGCACGGCCGCCCCCTACATGGGCATCCGCATGAAGTGCATGGAGGAGGCGGTCCGCGACCGCGCCATCCGCACGCTCGACATCTTCCTCACCGGCCTCATGGAGCACGGCGGCCTGCCCGAGGGTCTCGTTCTCACTCTCCCCAAGGTGACGTACCCGGAGCAGGTCACCGCGATGGTGCGGATCCTGGAGGCCTTCGAGAAGCAGCACGGCCTGGAGCCGGGCCGGATCGGCTTCGAGATCCAGATCGAGACCAGCCAGTCCATCCTCGGAGGCGACGGCACCGCCACGGTCGCCCGCATGATCGAGGCCGCCGAGGGCCGCGCGACCGGCCTGCACTACGGCACCTTCGACTACAGCGCCTGCCTCGGCGTCTCCGCCGCCTACCAGGCCAGCGACCACCCGGCCGCCGACTACGCGAAGGCCGTCATGCAGGTCGCCGCGGCCGGCACGGGCGTGCGCGTCTCGGACGGCTCGACGAACGTGCTGCCCGTCGGTTCCACCGCCAAGGTCCACGACGCCTGGCGCCTGCACTTCGGCCTCACCCGCCGCGCCCTGGCCCGCGCCTACTACCAGGGCTGGGACATGCACCCGGGCCACATCCCGACGCGCTACGCCGCCGTCTTCGCCTTCTACCGCGAGGGCTTCGAGGCCGCCGCCGCGCGCCTCGCCGCCTACGCCAGGCAGGCCGAGGGCGACATCGCCGACGAGCCCGCCACCGCGAAGGCCCTCGCCGGCTACCTGCTGCGCGGCCTCGACTGCGGCGCCCTCGACACCGCCGAGGTCGCCCGTCTCTCCGGCCTCACCCGCGCCGACCTGGAGGGCTACTCGGCCCCGCGCCGCGGCGACCTGACGGCCACGGCGGAGTAGGACACAGTTCGTCGCTGCCCTTCCTCGGGGACGGCCGGGGGAGGGCAGCGGTGTGTTTTCCCTCCGGCAGCACTCCAGCCCTCCGCGGCCTTCGCCCGACAGCCCTGGGAACCCGGGCCCCCGCGCCCTTCGGCCGGCGGCCCCGCCCCGTGGTGGGGCCGGGCTGTCGCGTTCCTGTGGTGTTCGGCCGGCGCGGGCTTCCGGCGGTGGGCCTGGTCGTCGAGGCCGTGCGCCTTTCGGGCGTCAGGCCCGAGCGGCCAAGCTCATCCCGTGTTCGGGCGCCAGGAGCGGACGCGCAATCCGTGGCGGCGTCCGAGCGGTAGGCCCGGATGCCCAAGCCCTTCGGGTATCCGAGCACCAGCGTCGGCCGACGTGCCCCCGCGGCGTCCCGGCGGAAGGGCACGCATTTCAAGCCCCTGCGGCGATTGAGCAGCGGGGGCCGGGGCGGAGCCCCGAGGCCGCGACGCCGGTGCCGCGTGCAGGGTTCGACACCGGGCGACGGCACCCGCTCAGTCCGCCGGCGGCAGCTCCCCCGAGCCGCGCTGGATCAGCCGCGTCGGCAGTTCTATGCGCTCCGGCGGCAGCGCCGCGCCGTCCAGTTGCAGGAAGAGGCGGTCCGCCGCCGTGCGGCCCAGCTGCGCCGCGTCCTGCGACACCACCGTTACGCCGGGCTTCAGCAGGTCGCCCAGCTCGATGTCGTCGAAGCCGACCAGGGCCACCGGGCGTTCGAGTTCGGACAGGACCCGGACGGCCGTGACCGTCACGCGGTTGTTGCCCGAGAAGATCGCCGTGACCGGGTCGGGCCCCGTGAGCATCTCCTCGGCCGCGCGCCGCACCCGCTCCGGTTCGGTGACGCCGAGCGACACCCACCGGTCGTCGACGGCGAGCCCGGCCTCCTCCATGGCCGCCCGGTACCCGCGCACCCGCTCGACCGCCGTGTGGATGCGGGGCTGGTCGCCGATGAAGCCGATCCGGCGGTGGCCGCGGGCGATGAGGTGGGCGACGCCGTCGCGCGCGCCGCCGAAGTTGTCGGACAGCACCACGTCCGCGTCGATCTTCCCGGCGGGCCGGTCCACGAAGACCGTCGCGACACCGGCCGCGATCTCCGGCGCCAGGTACTGGTGGTCGGAGCCCGCGGGGATCACGACGAGCCCGTCCACGCGCCGCGCGCACAGTGCGAGGACCAGCTCCTGCTCCCGCTCCGGGTCCTCGGCACTCGACCCGTTGATCAGCAGCGCCCCGTGCGCCCGGGCGACCTCCTCGACGGCGCGGCTGAGCGGCCCGTAGAACGGGTCCGCCAGATCCTCCAGGACGAGCCCGATGCTCGCCGTACGTCCCTTGCGCAGGACGCGCGCGCTGTCGTTGCGCCGGAAGCCGAGCGCGGCGATCGCCTCCTGTACGCGGCGCTCGGTGTCCTCGGTGACACCCGGCTCCGCGTTGACGACGCGGGAGACCGTCTTCAGGCCGACCCCGGCCCGCGCCGCGACGTCCTTCATCGTGGGTCGGTTGCCGTAGCGGTTCTCGGTGCGGCGGGCGGTACGGTCCACTGTGCGCTGTCCTGTCCTGTCGTCCCGGCGTGTGGCGTCGAGCATAGGGCCTGGACAACGTTGTCAGATGCGGGAGAGACTGTCCACCACTGATCGGTTGCCCACTCGCAGCCGCCCATCCGACCTGCCGTTCCGGGGGAACTGACACTGATGCACATGGACCTCGTCGCCGCGCTCGACATCGGCGGCACCAAGATCGCCGGTGCCCTTGTGGACGACCGGGGCCACCTCCTCGTCCGCGCGCAGCGGCCCACCCCCGCGCAGGAGGACGGCGACACGGTGATGGGCGCGGTGGCGGAGGTCCTCCGCGAACTGACGGCCGACGCCGCATGGCCCCGGGTGCGCGCCGTGGGCATCGGCAGCGCCGGGCCCGTGGACCGCTCGCGGGGCACGGTCAGTCCGGTCAACGTGCCGGGCTGGCGCGGGTTCCCGCTGGTCGACCGGGTGCGCGCGGTGACAGGTGAGCTGCCCGTCGAGCTGATCGGCGACGGCGTGGCGATCACGGCCGCCGAGCACTGGCAGGGCGCGGCCCAGGGGCACGACAACGCGCTGTGCATGGTCGTGTCGACCGGCGTCGGCGGCGGACTGATCCTGGGCGGCGAGCTGCACCCCGGCCCCACGGGCAACGCGGGGCACATCGGCCACATCAGCGTCGACCTCGACGGCGACCCCTGCCCGTGCGGAGCGCGCGGCTGTGTCGAGCGCATCGCCAGTGGCCCCAACATCGCCCGCCGTGCCCTCGCCGAGGGCTGGCAGCCAGGGTCCGACGGCGACGCCACGGCCGCCGCGGTGGCCCGGTCGGCCCGCGCCGGAGACCCGGTGGCGATCGCCTCCTTCGAGCGCGCGGCGCAGGCCCTCGCGGCGGGCATCGCCGCCACGGCGACGCTCGTGGAGATCGACATCGCGGTGATCGGCGGCGGCGTGGCGAAGTCCGGCGAACTCCTGTTCACGCCACTGCGCCGCGCGCTGCGCGACTACGCCACGCTCTCCTTCGTGCAGGGCCTCACGGTGGTCCCGGCGTCGACGGGCACGGACGCCGGTCTCGTGGGCGCGGCGGCCGCCGCGCTGCGCGTGGGCCCGGGTGTGAACGGGGTGCGCCGGCAGGCGGTGTGAGGCGGTCGGCGCCTCGGCGACCCGGCCCGGCCGGGCCGGGCCGGGCCGCCGGCCCCGTCCCTGCGGCCGCCGCTATCCGGGCAGCTGCCGGTCCCTGCGTACCGCCTCGCCCACCGTCCAGGCCGGGGCGAGGAGTCCGCTCAGGCCGCCCAGTGCGATGAGGCGGAGCGTGAGGCGGTGGCGGCAGACCACGGTGAGGCGGCCGTCGTGCTCGGCGGCCCTGTTCGCGGCGCGCTCCAGGAGTCTGAGGCCGGAGCAGTCGAAGAACGTGGTGCCGGTCAGGTCGACGACCACCACGCGGTAGGGCCCCGCGGCCACGGAGTTGAGGATCGGGGAGATCCGGTGGAACGTCAGGATGTCGATCTCGCCGACTAGTTCGATCACGACGCAGTCCCCGACGGTGCGGAGCCTGGGTGTGGGGACGTCGTCCCCCGGTGCGGACGTGATGTCGATGGCTCCGAAAACGCCGAAAGCGCAGTCCTGTTGCCCGCTTTGTAGCATCTGGCCCCCCGGGTCGTGTGCCCGGCCGGGTCCGAAGGCGGTACCGGGGTACCGGGCGGGCGGAACGAGGTCACCGGGGTCCTGGGTGCCTGGTCGGTCACGCTAGCCGCAGGATTCCCACGTTGTGGTGGCGTAACGATTCCCAAGCGGCTTACGTCACTTGAAGGGGTGAATAACCCCGAAATCGCTTGACGTCCAGAGGTGTTCGGCTCTGGGTGCTGCCCGTGTGTTCGGTGCACACCCCGTGTGAACTCCGCACCGTCACCGGACGCGCACACACGGTGTCGCCCCGCGTCGCGGCGCGCTTGACTGGCTCGCAGAAAGTGCGGGAGGCCATGATCAGGGCCGGTCGCCGACCGTCGGGCAGCGGTGGGCGTCATCCGGCCGGCGGTCTCCCGCGCGCGGCTCCGGGGCTCCCCCCGATACCCGGAGTCGCTCGGGCGGTGTCATGGCGTGCGACCGCCTGGTACGAAGAGCCCGCCTGCCGCGACTTCCCTGGGCGGCGGGCGGGCGTCGTACGTGGGGTCCCACGGCGCCCCGCGAGGCCGCTGGCATATACACCGATCCCCTCATCAGCGGCTGGTTTCCGTGGCAGGGTGTTGCGGGCAAGCCACAGGGGGCCGATGGATGAGGGGGAACCGTGATCGTCTGGATCAACGGGGCGTCCCGCGCGGGGAAGACCACCGCGGCGCGGGAGTTGATCGACCTGATCCCCGACAGCACACTCTTCGACCCCGAGGTGATCGACGACGAGCTGGAGCGCCTGCTGCCCGCGAAGCGCCTTGCCGAAGTGAGCGCCCATCAGGACCTGCCGATCTGGCGGCGCCTCGTCGTCGACACGGCCGCCGCGCTCCACGCCGAGCTGGGCGGTGTGCTCGTGGTGCCGATGGGACTGCTCCGCCAGGAGTACCGCGACGAGGTCTTCGGTGGGCTCGCGGCCCGGCGGATTCCTGTGTGCCATGTGCTCCTTGCTCCAGGGGAAACGATCCTGCGCGCCCGTGACCCCGCCGGTGATGCCCCCGCCGACATCGAGCCGTACCGGGCCGCGCTCGCCGGCTGGCTCACCGCCGACGCCTACCCGGTCGACAATGGCGCCCTGTCCCCGTACGAGACCGCGCTGCGGATAGCCGCCGCCCTGCGCACCGGGGACGCGCCGTCCTGCGACATCGTGCAGACGCCCGAGCCGACCGCCGAGACGGTCGCGGCGGGCGTGCTGCTCTTCGACGACGCGGACCGGGTGCTGCTCGTCGACCCCACGTACAAACCGGGCTGGGAGTTTCCCGGCGGTGTCGTCGAGGCCGGTGAGGCGCCCGCGCGCGCGGGCGTGCGCGAGGTGGCGGAGGAGACGGGCATCCAACTCGACGATGTGCCGCGGCTCCTGGTCGTCGACTGGGAGTCGCCCGTGCCGCCCGGCTACGGCGGCCTGCGCCTGCTCTTCGACGGCGGCCGGCTCGCGGGCGCGCGGGCCCGCGAAGTGCTGCTGCCGGGGCCCGAACTGCGCGCCTGGCGCTTCGTGACCGAGAGCGAGGCGGCCGTGCTGCTGCCGCCCGTGCGCTTCGAGCGGCTGCGCTGGGCCCTCAGGGCGCGCGAACGCGGCGCCGCCCACTACTTGGAGGCCGGGGTCCCGGTGGGGTGAGCGCGCGCCACCGCCGCCCGCAGCGCGGCGCCCGCCCCGCCCACCACCGGGTCGCCGTGCCCGAAGCACGCCACCTCGCTGTCGAGCGCGGCGAGCCGCCGGTACGAGGCGACGGCCCGTTCCTTGTCCAGGTTGAACACGCCGAGCATCACCTGCCCGTCGAGCAGTGACACCGCGATCGCGTCGCCCGTGAACAGCACGCCGTGCGCCGGGAGATGGATCCCGATCGAGCCGTCGGTGTGACCGGGCGCCCCGATCACACGCGCCCCGCCGCCGAAGCCCAGCGTGTCACCGTCTTCCAACTCCCTTACGTAGTAAGGGAGCACAGGTTCGGTGGGAGGCGGCGGGAGCAGGGTGAGCGCCTGGGCGTGCAGCGGGCGTTCCCAGTCCTCATAGGCCGGGACGGGGCCCGTGGTCTCGCCACGCACGTACGGCGCGTCCAGGCGGTGCGCGGACACCTCGGCCCCGCTCAGCCGCGCGAACTCCCCGGCGCCGCCCGCATGGTCCTCATGGAAGTGCGTGAGCACGATCCGCCGTACGTCGCCGGGGTCGTGCCCCCAGTCCCGTACGGCGTCCGCGATCGGCTGCGCCGCGCCGGGGGCGCCCGCGTCGACGAGGGTCAGCTCGGCGCCGTCGCGCCAGAGATAGGCCTGGCCCACCGGGAAGCGCAGCATGCGCAGCCGGGGCGTGAGGTCGATGACGTCGGTGGGTGCGTAGGTCGTCATGCCCGCGACCGTACGAGGGGCGCGGGCACGACGTCGTACGACTTGGCCCAGGGCAGATCCGCCCCGGAGCGGCGTCAGTTGGAGGTCGCGTACTTCTGCAGGAAGAGGGCCTCGGCCACCGAGAGGCGCTCCAGCTCCTCGGGGGACACCGACTCGTTGACCGCGTGGATCTGGGCCTCCGGCTCGCTCAGGCCGATGAGGAGGATCTCCGCCTCCGGGTAGAGCGAGGCGAGCGTGTTGCACAGCGGGATGGAACCGCCCTGGCCCGCGTAGCTCATCTCCTGGCCGTCGTACGCCTGCTTCATGGCGTCGGCCATCGCCGCGTACGCCGGGCTCGCGGTGTTCGCGCGGAACGGCTGGCCCTGGCCGACCTGTTCGACCTTCACCCGGGCGCCCCACGGGGTGTGCGCCTCGATGTGCGCCATCAGGAGCTTCGTGGCCTCCGAGGCGTCGGTGCCCGGCGGGACGCGCAGGCTGATCAGCGCGCGGGCGCCCGCCTGCACGGACGGCGTGGCGCCGACGACGGGCGGGCAGTCGATGCCGAGGACGGTGACGGCGGGGCGCGCCCAGATGCGGTCGGCGACCGTGCCGGAGCCGATCAGGTCGACTCCGTCGAGCACCTTCGCGTCACCCCGGAACGTGTCCTCGTCGTACTGGAGCCCGGTCCAGGCCTCCGTCGGCTCCAGGCCGTCGACGGTCGTCGAGCCGTCCTCGGCGCGCAGCGAGTCCAGGACGCGGATCAGGGCGCCGAGCGCGTCCGGGGCGGCGCCGCCGAACTGGCCGGAGTGCAGGTTGCCTTCGAGCGTGGCCATCTCGACGCGGACCAGGGTCATGCCGCGCAGCGTCGCCGTCGCGGTGGGCAGGCCGACACGGAAGTTGCCCGCGTCGCCGATCACGATCGTGTCGGCGGTCAGCAGCTCCGGGTGCTGCTCGGCGTAGCGCTCCAGGCCGCCCGTGCCCTGCTCCTCGGAACCCTCCGCGATCACCTTGACGTTGACCGGCACCCCGCCGTTCGCCTTCAGGGCGCGGATCGCCAGCAGGTGGAGGAGCACGCCGCCCTTGCAGTCGGCCGAGCCGCGCCCGTACCAGCGGCCGTCCTCCCGCTCCGTCAGCTCGAACGGGGGCGTCACCCACGCCGCCTCGTCCAGCGTCGGCTGCACGTCGTAGTGCGCGTACAGCAGCACCGTCGGCGCGCCCGCGGAGCCCGGCAGGAACCCGTACACCGACTGCGTGCCGTCCGGGGTGTCGAGCAGCGCGACATCCTGGAAACCCTCGGTGCGCAGCGCGTCGGCGACCCAGTTGGCGGCGCCCTCGCTCTCGCTCCTCGGGTACTGCTCGAAGTCCGCCACCGACTTGAAGGCGACCAGTTCGGTCAGCTCCGCCTTCGCCTTCGGCATGAGCGAGGCGACGGTTTCGGCAATCGGATGCGGCGACATGGGCACGCTCCTCGTGGGTGCGACGTTGTGCAGGGTGTGCGCAAGATCCTCCCACAGGGGGCTCGCGCACCGCCCGCCGTAGGATGCCTGGGACAGGTGCGGCAGGCATTCCAAGATGGCCGAAACGGGAGCAGCAGACCATCGTGAGCAGCGAGAATCCGGCGACGGACGGCACTGACGGCAACGAGACGGGCGACGGCGGGCCCTCCGGGAGTGTGTGGGACGTCGTCGTCGTGGGCGCGGGCCCGGCCGGCGCCTCCGCCGCGTATGCGGCCGCGAGCGCGGGGCGTAGCGTGCTGCTCCTGGAGAAGGCCGAACTGCCGCGCTACAAGACGTGCGGCGGCGGCATCATCGGCCCTTCGCGGGACGCGCTGCCGCCCGGCTTCGTGCTGCCGTTCAAGGACCGGATCAACGCGGTGACGTTCTCCCTGAACGGCCGGTACGCCCGCACCCGGCGCTCCAAGAAGATGCTGTTCGGGCTCATCAACCGGCCCGAGTTCGACGCCCAGCTCGTCGAGCACGCGCAGAAGGCGGGCGCCGAGCTGCGCACCGGTGTCACGGTGACCAGCGTCGAGCAGCACGGCAGCGCGGTGCCCGACCGGCGCACCGTCGCGGTCGGCCTGCAGGGCGGCGAGACGGTCCTGGCGCGGGCCGTGGTCGGCGCCGACGGCAGCGCGAGCCGGATCGGCGCGCACGTCGGCGTGGAGATGGACCAGGTCGACCTCGGCCTGGAGGCGGAGATCCCGGTCCCGCAGAGCGTCGCCGAGGACTGGCAGGGGCGGGTCCTCATCGACTGGGGGCCGATTCCCGGCAGTTACGGATGGGTGTTCCCGAAGGGCGACACCCTCACCGTCGGGGTGATCTCCGCGAAGGGCGAAGGGGCCGCCACCAAGCGGTACTTGGAGGACTTCATCGCGCGGCTCGGGCTCGCGGGCTTCGAACCGTCCATCTCGTCCGGGCACCTGACGCGCTGCCGCGCCGACGACTCGCCGCTCTCGCGCGGCCGGGTCCTGGTGTGCGGGGACGCGGCGGGGCTCCTGGAGCCGTGGACCCGGGAGGGCATCTCGTTCGCGCTGCGGTCGGGGCGGCTCGCGGGGGAGTGGGCGGTGCGCGTCGCCGAGGCGCACGACGCGGTGGACGCGCGGCGCCAGGCGCTGAACTACGCGTTCGCCGTCAAGGCCGGACTCGGCGTGGAGATGTCCGTGGGCAAGAGCATGCTGTCGGTCTTCGAGCGCAAGCCGGGGCTGCTGCACGCAGCGCTCACCACGGTGCGCCCCGCGTGGAACGCGTTCGCGAGGATCACGCGGGGCTCGTCCTCCCTCGGCGAGCTGGTGCGCACGCATCCGGTGGCGGGGCGGGCGCTGTCCCGGCTCGACCGCTGACGGTCACTTGAAGGTGATGCGGAAGACCGGGTGGTCCGGCGCGATCCGGCGCAGTTCGGCGTCGGGGGAGTCGGGCCCCACCCCGTTGAAGAACACGCCGACCTCGGCTTTCCAGCGCTTGAGGTAGGCGCGCAGCAGGGCCGGCTTGTCGTCGTCCGCGACCTCGGTCGCGGTGAAGGTGTCGGCCTTCTTGCCCAGGCGCAGCTCCCCGCCGCCCGCGGCCCGCATGTTGTGGGTCCACTGGACGTGGCCGCGCGGGGCCACGAGGTAGTCCTGGCCGTCCACGGTCATGAGGTTGACCGGAGTGGTGCGCCACTCGCCGCTCTTGCGGCCCCGGACGGCGAGGACGCGGGAGCCCCACACGCTGAGGCCCCGGCGGGTCATCCACGCCACGGCCCGGTTCATGACGTTCACGGTGAACCAGCCGGGCTTCTGGACGTGCGTGGATGTGGACATGAGGTCCTCCAGGAAAGTGTGAGCGGTGCTCTCGCTTGAGAGCAGTGTGCATCGCTTTGGTGATCCACATCAAGAGCAGTGCTCTCTTTTTTGAGCAGCGCACCGCAATGTGTGCGCCGCTCCGTATTCGTGGAACACTCCCACCATGAGTACGAGCCGTAGCACACCCCCACGAACCGCCAGTGCCGCTCAAGGTGCCCGCGCCCGCGCCCGGCAGGAGGTCACCGCGGCGATCAAGGACGAGGCGCGCAGACAGCTCGCCGAGGGCGGCGCGGCCAAGCTCTCGCTGCGCGCCGTGGCCCGCGAACTCGGCATGGTCTCCTCGGCCCTGTACCGCTATTTCCCCAGCCGCGACGACCTGCTGACCGCGCTCATCATCGACGCCTACGACGCGCTGGGCGCGGCCGCCGAGCACGCCGACGTCGGCTTCGTGCGGACCTCGCCGGCCACCGAGCGCTGGAGCGCGGTGTGCGGCGCGGTGCGGGACTGGGCCCTGGCGTACCCGCACGAGTACGCGCTCATCTACGGGTCGCCCGTGCCCGGCTACACGGCTCCGGACAGCACGGTCCAGGCCGCCGCGCGCGTCGGACAGCTGCTCATCGGGATCGTCCGCGACGCCCACCAGGGCGGCGGCGTGACACCGCCCCCGCTCTCCGAGGGGCTGCGGGCCGAGGCCGGGCGGATGGCCGCGGACCTCGCGCCCGATCTGCCGCCGGAGGTGGTGGCCGCGCTGGTCGCCGCGTGGGCGCAGCTGTTCGGGCTCGTCGGCTTCGAGCTGTTCGGCCAGTTCAACCGCGTCGTCGAGGACCGCTCGGCCTTCTTCGCCCACGCCGTGTCGCGACTCGCCCGGGACGTCGGGCTCCCGGCGTAGCCGCACCCCCCCGCACCGTCGTACACCTCGTGCAGCCGTACTCCCGCGGAAGTACGTGTGATCACCTCGCACGGCGGACGCCCGGGACCGGCCCCGGCGCTTAGCGTGGCGGCATGGACGAGCAGCACGTACGCGACGGTGGCCCGCCCCGGCAGTGGGGCGGGCCACCATGGCTGCGCGAGCGGTGGGGGCACGGGCCCGCCGGGAGCGAGCGGCGGTTGCCGTGGCGCTCCACGCTGCTCGTCACCGCGTTCGTGCTCGTGGGGACGAACTTCGCCGCGCACGGGCAGGCGGGCGAGCGTGCCGACCTGGACGTGTTCGCGCGGCTGCTGATGCTCGCCGGGGGCGTCCTGCTCCTGTGGCGGCAGCGCCACCCCGTCCTCGTCGCGTTCGGCACGACGGCGTGCGTGACCGTGTACCTGGGGGCCGGATATCCGTACGGACCGGTGTTCCTGCTGGTGGCCATGGCGTGCTTCTCCGCGATCGTGGCGGGGCGCAGATGGGCCGCGTGGGCGGCCGCCGGGATGCTGTGGGCGGGGCACCTGCTCATCGGGCACTGGCTGTACGCGTACCTGCCGCCCTCGGGCGACGGACCCGCCCCGTGGGGGCAGGAGGGCATCGTCGCGGCCTGGGTGCTCGCCGTGACGGCGATCGCCGAACTGGCGCGGGTGCGGCGCGAACAGTGGGAGCACGCGCGCGTGGAGCGGGAGAAGGCGGCCCGGCGGCGGGCCGACGAGGAACGCCTGCGCATCGCCCGCGAACTGCACGACGTGCTCGCCCACTCGATCTCCGTGATCAACGTGCAGGCGGGCGTCGGACTCGCCCTGCTCGACACCGATCCGGAGCAGGCGCGCACCGCGCTGACCACCATCAAGAGCGCGAGCAAGGAGGCGCTGGGAGAGGTGCGGCAGGTCCTCGACACCCTCCGGACCCCCGGCGAGGCGCCCCGCGCCCCCGCGCCCGGCCTCGACCGCCTCCCGGAACTCGTGGAGCAGGCGGCGGGCGCGGGCCTCACCGTCGACGTCACCACCGACGGGCCGCGGGCCGCGCTGCCACCGGGCGCCGACCTCGCCGCCTTCCGCATCGTGCAGGAGGCACTCACCAACGTCGTACGGCACTCGGGCTCACGCCACGCGCGCGTACAACTGGCGTACGAGGACGCCGCGATGACACTCACCGTCGACGACGAAGGACCCGCGACCCACGCCGACGCGGGCGGCAGCGGCAACGGGCTCGCCGGAATGCGCGAGCGCGCCGCGGCCCTCGGTGGCACGATCGAGGCGGGCCCGCGCCCCGACGGAGGCTTCCGGGTCGTCGCGCGGCTCCCCTTCACCGCCACGCACCGGGAGGCCCCGAAGTGATCCGCGTACTGCTCGCAGACGATCAGTCGCTCGTCCGCGCCGGGTTCAGGGCGCTGCTCGACGCGCAGCGCGACATCGAGGTCGCGGGCGAGGCGGCGGACGGCGAGGAAGCGGTGCGCCTGGTGCGCGAACTGCGGCCCGACGTCGTGCTCATGGACATCAGGATGCCGCTGCTCGACGGCCTCGCGGCGACCCGCAGGATCGGCGAGGACCCGGACCTGGAGGCGGTGAAGGTGGTCATGCTCACCACCTTCGAACTCGACGAGTACGTCTTCGAGGCCATCCGCTCCGGGGCCTCCGGGTTCCTCGTCAAGGACACCGAGCCGGACGAGCTGCTGCGCGCGGTGCGGGCCGTGGTGCACGGCGACGCACTGCTCTCACCGGGCGTCACCCGGCGCCTGATCGCCGAGTTCGCAGCCCGCTCGAAGGAGCCCGCGGCCGCGGCGCCGCTCGCCGAACTGACCGAGCGGGAGCGGGAGGTGATGGCGCTCGTCGGCATCGGCCTGTCCAACGACGAGATCGCCCGCCGCCTCGTCGTCAGCCCGCTCACCGCGAAGACCCATGTGAGCCGCGCGATGGTGAAACTGGGCGCCCGCGACCGCGCCCAACTGGTCGTCCTCGCCTACGAGTCGGGGCTCGTGCGGCCGGGGTGGCTGGGCTGAGGGCGGCGGCTCACGAGGGACTCCGCGGGGCGACCAGGCCGGATTCGTAGGCGAACACCACGAGGTGGGCGCGGTCGCGGGCGCGGAGCTTGGACATGGCCCGGTTGATGTGCGTCTTCGCGGTCAGCGGTGTGATCACCATGCGGGCGGCGATCTCGTCGTTGGAGAGCCCGTGGGCGACCAGGACGACGGCCTCGCGCTCCCGGTTCGTCAGCTCGTCGAGGCCCTTCGCCGGGCCCGGGTGCGGGGGCTGGGTGACGTACCGGTCGATCAGCTTGCGGGTGATCGAGGGCGCGAGCAGCGCGTCGCCGCGCGCCGCGACCCGGACCGCGTGCAGGAGGTCCTGCGGCACGATGTCCTTCACCAGAAAGCCCGCGGCGCCCGCCCGCAGCGCGTCGAAGACGTACTCGTCCAGGCCGTAGTTGGTGAGGACGACGACGTGCACCTGGTCGAGCGCCGGGTCCGCGGCGATACGGCGGGTCGCCTCGATGCCGTCGACGACCGGCATCCGGATGTCGATGAGCACGATGTCGGGCAGGTGCCGCCGGGTGAGCTCCAGGCCCTCCTCGCCGTCGGCGGCCTCGGCCACCACCTCGATGTCGTCCTCCAGGTCGAGGAGCGCGCGGAACCCGCTGCGGATGAGCGGCTGGTCGTCGACGAGGAGGACGCGGATCGGGCCCGGTGCCGCGCTCATGGTCTGCTCCCGCTGATGGTGTGTCGATGGCTCATGGTGTGCGCTCCACGGGGAGTTCGGCCTGGACGCGGAAGCCGCCGTCGGCGCGGGGCTCCGCCCGTAGGGTGCCGCCGAGTGCGGTGACACGTTCCCGCATGCCGAGCAGGCCGATCCCGGGCAGCGGGGCGGCGTCGGGGGAGGCCCGGCCGTCGTCTTCGACGCGCAGGACGAGGGCGTCCGTGCGGTGGTCGACGGTGACCTGCGCGGTGCGGGCGGCGGCGTGCCGGGCGACGTTCGTCAGTGCCTCCTGGACGATCCGGTAGGCGGTGCGCTGGACGGCGGCCGGCACATCGAGCGGGCGGCCCTCGACCGTCAGGCTCGTCTCCAGGCCACCGCTGCCGGCCCGCTTCACCAGCTCTGGTATGTCGTCCAGGGTGTGCGGGGGACGTGTGTCGTCGTCCCGCAGTGCCTCCAGGGTCGCCCGCAGCTCCCGGCTCGACTCCCGGCCCGCCTCCTGGATCGCGAGGAGGGGCTCCGGCACCTGCTCGCCGCGCTTGAGCGCCACATGGACGGCGACCTCGGCCTGCAGCTTCACGATCGAGATCTGGTGGGTCAGCGAATCGTGCAACTCCCGTGCGATCCGCAGCCGTTCCTCGTCGGCACGCCGCCGCGCGGTCTCCTCCCGCGTGCGCTCCGCCTCGTCCGCCCGCCGCTCCGCCTGCCGCAGCGCTTCCCCGGCGGCGGCGGCCGCGACGAGCCAGCCGAGTTCGAGGGCGCCGCGCGAGTGCGAGAACGCGTCACCGACCGACGTGCCGTGCGGTGACACCAAATATGCGAGGGGGAGCGTCGCCAGGACGGCCACGGATGCCACCGCCGTGCTCGCCCGGTGGCCCTCGCGCACCGCGGCGTACACCGCGAACAGATAGGCCACGACCGGTACGTCGACGCCAGTAGCCTGGTAGCCGACCGCGGTCAGGCCGGTCACCGCGAGGACGGCGACCGGGGCCCGGCGCCGCGCGAAGAGCGCGAGGCCGCCGGTCAACAGCAGGACGCAGCCCAGGAGTTCGAGCCGCGAATCGGGCCGGTCGCCGGAGAGTGCGGCGGCGAGCAGCATGGCCGCGACGCAGCCCGCGATCGCCGCGTCCCTGACGCCCGCCCGTACAGCGAACCGTTCTGTGCCCATGCGCGCAATCTAGCCACAGGGTGCCCCGCCCGGACCCTGCGCGCGGACGATCCGCCCGCTACCGCGGCGGTGGCAGCGGGGGCGGAAGTACCGCGGACGCGGTAGCGGACTGCGGCGGCGGACGCAGCCCGAAGAGTCCGCCGCTGCTGGACGACGCCGCCGCGCACCGGCGACATGCTCGAAGCGTCAACTCTCAACACAGCGATGACGAAGGAGAATCCCATGTCAGGCCTGATGTCAGTGCGGTCGGCGCTCGCCTCGGCGCGGGCGGCCGAGGTCGACTCCACCGCCCTCACCGCCGACCGTGTGTGGGCCACGTCCGCCGCGCTGCTCGGACTCGTCGGCGTGATCCTCGCCGCCCTGGCGCTCGCCCGGGCCGACCGCAGGTACGCCCTCGTGGCGCAGGCGGCCGGACTGGTCGCCGTGGTGATCGGCGTGCTGAATCTGGCCCTCGCCGACGGCGGGCCCGGCACCGGCAACGGCGTCGTCGGCGGCGGCATCGCCCTCGTGCTCGGTGTGGCGGCGGCGGTCGTCGGACGACTGGCGCAGCGCCGTTCCCGCCGGGACGGGGCAGCGCGGCATCAGCCGGTCCGGTGACCTCAGATCCCCGAGTTCTCCCGCCAGAACGCGGCCAGCGCGCGGTCCCCGCTCACGTCGGGGAACGGCAGCCGGTTCCACAGCGCCAGGTACAGGCGCGCCGCGGGGCCGGACAGTTCGCACTCCGCCTCGCCCGCAGAGCCGCGCTCGACGGCCGGCGGGTCCTGCGTGATGCGTACCGTCCACACGGCGTCCGCGCCGGCGTCGGTGGCGCGCACGCGCAGGGTTCGGGGCACGTCCGAGCGGACCCGGCTGCGCTTTCGGGCGTGGAAGCCGATGAGCAGTTCGTCGATGCCGTCGACGGCGAACTCCGGTGTGATCGGGTCGGGTTCCTCGTGCGTGGCCCGGTTCACGGCCGACTGTGCGTCCACGCGGTGCACCGCCGTCTCGTGCGCCTGACGGCGGGCCCAGAACGCCAGCGGCGAGGGGGCCGGGAGGAAGGCCCAGCAGTCCACGTCGGGCCGCGCGGCCGTGAGCGTGTCGACGAGGCGGCGGTGGCCCTCGCGGTACCAGTCGAGAAGCGCCTCGCCGTCCAGGTCGGAACGGTCCTCCAGGGGGCGGCGCTCCTGCAGCCCCTCCGCCACGTACGAGGTCGCCCAGCGGTGGACCGCGCCCTGGTGTCGTAGAAGATCGCGCACCTGCCAGCCGGGGCACGTCGCCACCTTGGCGTCGACGCCCGCCTCCTCGGCGGCCGTGGCCAGCAACTGGCCCTCGGCGTCCACGATTCGAATGTGTTCGGCAATCTGCATAAGCAGAGTCTGCCGCCTGAAGTGGCCGCGTACGCAAGTCAATTGATCACGCGGTCACGGGGTGCCCCGCGGTCACGTCGTCGCCACCCGCCGCGTCGCGAAGCCGATCGTGGCCGCCACGGCGGCGAGCACCGCCACGCTCGTCAGGGCCGTGGACAGCGAGAACCAGTCCGCCATGAAGCCGATCGCGGGCGGGCCGAGCAGCATGCCGCCGTAGCCGAGCGTGGACGCGGCGGCGACGCCCGTGGGTCCGGCGAGCGCCCCGGCCCGTTCGATCGCGACGGGGAAGAGGTTCGCGAGGCCGATCCCGGTGATCGCGAAGCCGAGCAGCGCGAGCCACACGGTGGGCGCGAGCGAGCCGAGCAGCATGCCGAACGCGCCGGTCAGGCCGCCGGCCACCAGCGTCCGGGTCCTGCCGAGCCGTTCGAGCAGCGCGGTACCGGTGAGCCGGCCGATCGTCATGGCGAACGCGAAGCACGAGTAGCTGGCGGCCGCGACGCCGGGGTGTGCGTGCAGGTCCTGCTCCATGTGCAGCGCGCTCCAGTCGGCCAGCGCCCCCTCGCCGTACGCCGTGCACAGCGCGATGAGGCCGAAGACCAGGACGAGGAGGCGGGTGCGGCTGTCGATGCGGGGGCGCGTCCGCTCGCCGGGGTTCGCGGTCGCGGGCGTACGGTCCACGGGCCCCGGCGCCGGGTGCCGCAGGAGTGTCGGGGCGGCGCACGCGGTGACGACGAGGCCGAGCGCGGCGATCCCGATCAGGTGCTTGGTGGGGGACAGGTGCGCCGCGACCAGGCCGCCGAGGCCCGAACCGACCATGCCGCCGAGGCTGAACGCGGCGTGGAAGCTGGGCATGATCGGCCTGCCAAGGGCGCCGACGAAGTCGACGGCGGCGCTGTTCATCGCCACGTTGATGCCGCCGTACGCCGCCCCGAACGCCAGGAGCACGAGCCCGAGCGCGAGAGGTGAGTGGGTGAGCGGCGGCAGGATCACGGTCAGCGGGAGCAGCACCCCGCATGCGACGGTCACCGCGTGCGAGCCGAAGCGCCGGCAAAGGCGTCCGGTCAGCATCATCGTGACGACGGCGCCGGCCGAGACGCCGAGCAGCGCGAGGCCGAGGGCGCTCGCGGAGGCCCCGGTCTGCTCCTTGACGGCGGGGATGCGCACCACCCACCCGGCGAAGACGAAGCCGTCGAGCGCGAAGAACGCGGTGATGGCCAGGCGCAGCCGGGCCAGGGACGCGGCGCGCGGGTCGTCGGCGCTGACGGACCCGAGTTTGTTTAGTAGTGGCACAAAGTCAGGTTAGAGCGGGACTCCGTGACCGAACAAGGGGGTCGCCCGTAAGTGTGTGTAGGTCACACGGTGAGCACCCGCACCCCTGCCTCCTCGAACCGCCCCAGTGCCGCCTTGTCCGCCGCCGTGTCCGTGACGAGGATGTCCACCTGCGCCACGTCGCAGATCCGTGCGAACGCCCGGTGGCCCAGCTTGCTGGAGTCGGCCGCGACCACCACGCGCTCTGCACGCTCGCACAGCATCCGGTTGATCGCCGCCTCCGCCTCGTCGTGCGCGGACGCGCCGTGCGTGACGTCGAGGCCGACGACGCCCAGCACCGCCGTGTCGAGGGTGACCTGGCCGAGCACCCCGTCGGCGAGCGGGCCGATCAACTCGTACGACTGCGGGCGCGCGACCCCGCCGGTGAGCACGATCTTGAACTGGGGCCGCACCGCGAGCTCGTTGGCGATGTTGAGCGCGTTCGTGACGATCGTCAGCGCGGGTGTGCCTGAGGAGAGGTCGGGTCGCACGGCGAGCGCCCGCGCCACCTCCGTCGTGGTCGTGCCGCCGGTGAGGCCGACCGCCTCGCCCGGGGTGAGCAGTTCCGCGACGGCCTTGGCGATGCGCTGCTTCTCGGCGGCCCCGAGCGCGGACTTGTAGCGCAACGGGAGTTCGTAGCTGACGCCGTGCACGACCGCGCCGCCGCGCGTGCGCACCAGCATCTGCTGCTCGGCGAGTCCGTCGAAGTCACGGCGGATGGTCGCGGCGGAGACGCCGAGTTCGCTCGCCGCGTCCTCCACGTCCAGGCGCCCGCGCTCGACGAGCAGTTCCAGGAGGGACTTCCAGCGGGCGTCGCGGGACATCGGCGGCTCCAACTCCTCGTTCGGTTCGGTGGCACGACCTTAACTGCCATGCGCACTAATGCTTGATTGTGCGCGAAAGCTGGCTATATCTTGCAGGAACACGCATTCAATGAGCGCGCCCCAGAGGCGTGACCAACCGCGGAGTGGGGGCACGGCATGAGCAGCAACCAGAAGGAAAGCCACGTCGAGAGCGAGCTGAAGAGCCAGCCGGAGTGCTGGACGCGGGCCGCGGGGCTCGCCACCAGGCACAAGGCGGCGCTGCCCGCCGCGGGGGAGCGGGTCGCGATCGTCGGCTGCGGCACCTCCTGGTTCATGGCGCAGGCCGCCGCGGCGCTGCGCGAGCAGGCCGGTCAGGGCGAGACCGACGCGTTCGCCGCCTCGGAATTCCCCTCCGGCCGGACCTACGACCACGTGATCGCGCTGACCCGGTCCGGCACCACCACCGAGGTCCTCGACCTCCTCGCCGCCCACCGCGGCAGGTCCCGCACCACGGCGATCACCGGCGACCCGGCGACGCCCATCGCGGACGCCGCCGACGACCTGGTCGTCCTCGACTTCGCCGACGAGCAGTCGGTCGTCCAGACCCGCTTCGCCACCACCGCCCTCACACTGCTCCGCGCGCACCTCGGCCTGCACTCCGAGCAGGCGGTCGCCGACGCGCGCACGGCGCTGGCCGAGCCGTTGCCCGAAGGCCTCGTGGACTGCGGCCAGTTCACGTTCCTGGGGCGCGGCTGGACCGTCGGCCTCGCCAACGAGGCGGCGCTGAAGATGCGCGAGGCGTCCCTGTCCTGGACCGAGGCGTACCCGGCGATGGAGTACCGGCACGGCCCCATCAGCGTCACCACCTCCGGCACCGCCACATGGATGCTCGGCGAGGCCCCCGAAGGCCTGGCCGATCAGGTCGCCGCGACCGGCGCGCTCTGGATCGAGGGCCGCCTCGACCCGCTGGCCGAACTCGTCCGCGCCCAGCGCCTCGCGGTCGCCGTGGCCGCCCGCCGCGAACTCGACCCGGACCGCCCGCGCCACCTCACCCGCTCGGTGATCCTCGACGCCAACTGACCCGTCCCGCAAGGCTCTTGAGAAGGGAGGGGCAGTGCCCCTCGCAGCAACGGGAACCCTCGTGGGCGCGGCGGCGGACCGGCACGGCGCCGTGGCCGCGTTCAACGTGATCACCCTCGAACACGTCGAGGCGGTGATCGCCGGCGCCGAGGCGGCGGACGCCCCCGTCATCCTCCAGATCAGCGAGAACGCCGTGCGCTACCGCTACGGCCGCCTCCTGCCGCTGGCCCGCGCCGCGGTCGCCGCAGCCGAGGGGGCGCGCGTCGACGTCGGCCTGCACCTGGACCACGTACAGAGCGACGACCTGCTGCGGCAGGCCGCCGACGCCGGGTTCGGCTCGGTGATGTACGACGCCGCGCGGCTGCCCTACGACGAGAACCTCGCCGCCACCCGCGCCGCCGCCGACTGGGGCCACGCCAACGGCCTGTGGGTGGAGGCCGAGCTGGGCCAGGTCGGCGGCAAGGACGGGGCGGCGCCCCTCGACGCGCACGCGCCCGGCGCCCGCACCGACCCCGGCGAGGCCCGCGCCTACGTCACCGACACGGGCGTCGACGCGCTCGCCGTCGCCGTCGGCTCCTCGCACGCGATGACCACCCGTACGGCCACGCTCGACCACGACCTGCTGAAGAGGCTCTCCGACGGCCTCGATGTACCGCTGGTGCTGCACGGCTCGTCCGGCGTGCCCGACGACGAGTTGGCGGCGGCCGTCCGCGGCGGCATCGCCAAGGTCAACGTGGGCACGGCCCTGAACATCGCGATGACCACCGCCATCCGCGAGTTCCTCACCGCCCACCCGGAAGCGGTCGACTCGCGCAAGTACCTCGGGGTGGCACGCGAGGCGATGGCGCGCACCGTGAGCGAACTGATCGGGGTGGTGCGCGGCTGAAGGCGTCCCCGGTGTTCCAGAAGTCCCTGGTGTTCCGGAAGTCCCTGGTGTTCCAGAAGTCCCTGGTGTTGCGGACGTTCTTACGGGCGCCAGTAGATGGACTTGACCCAGATCGTCGCGAGCGCGTCGATGGGGCTCTCCTCGTCCGGCGCGGTGCCGCCCTCGCCGTGTCCCATCCAGATGTAGCAGGAGTGCTCCAGCATCGCCGAAAGGGCCGACGCCGTCAGCTCGGGGTCGGCCCCCGGGCAGTACCCGTCCTGCTGCGCCCGCCGGATCTCGGCCGCGATCATCCCGGTGCCCTCGGCGCGGATCGCCAGCCACCGGTCACGGAACTCCTCCTCCAGCATCGACGCCTGGAACACCCCGACGAGTTCGCCGCGGTGCCTGCGGTACGTGTGCCAGAACGCGGCCACCGCCTCGCGCAGCGCCTCCTGGGGCGCGAGGCCCGCGCGGTAGGGCCGCTTCGTGAGCTCGGAGGCCTCGTGGTGGAAGTCCTCGGCGAGCGCCGCGAGGAGGTCGGCCTTGGTGTCGTAGTAGTTGTAGAACGACGCCACGGACTTGCCGGCCTCGGCCGCGATGTCGCTGATCCGCGCGTTGAGATAGCCGTCCCTGGCGAACACGGTCCGGGCCGCGGCGCGGAACGCCTCGTCGGTCTCGCGCCCCTTCCGGGTCGCCTTGGCCGTCCGCTCGGCGCCCGGCCGGGCCGCGGTCGTCGCCTTGCGCGCGGGCCTGACGGTGTGTCTCCTCATGCTGCGGACTCCCCCTCTCGACGCCGCGATGCTATCCGGACCGGCCCCGCACCAGGCACGACGGGGTGCGGGGCCGGTCCGGCAGGCACTACGAGACCCGGCGCGTGTGTCCGGCCCAGAACGGTTCGCGCAGAGGTCCCTTGAGCACCTTTCCCGTGGCGTTGCGCGGCAGGTGTGTGGCCACCGTGATGCCGGTCGGTGTCTTGAAGTGGGCGAGCCGCTCCCGCGCCCAGCCGAGGAACGGCTCGGGCGTGAACTCCCGCTCCGTGTCGGCGGGGACGAGGACGGCGTGCACGGTCTCGCCCCAGCGTGGATGCGGAACGCCGATGACCGCGACCTCACGCACCGCGGGGTGCGCCGCGAGCACCGCCTCCACCTCCGCCGGATACACGTTCTCGCCGCCGGACACGATCATGTCCTTGAGCCGGTCGACCAGCGTGAGGTAGCCCTCGTCGTCGAACGTCCCGATGTCGCCTGTGCGGTAGAAGCCGTCGGGGGTGAGTACTTGGCGGGTGGCCTCCGGATCGTTCCAGTAGCCGGGGAAGGGGGCCGCGCCGCGCACCTGGATCTCGCCGTGCTCGCCGAGCCGGATCTCCCAGCCCAGCGAGGGGCGGCCCGCCGTGGCGAGGCGCCCGCGGGACACGTCGTGGTCGGCGGGCGCGAGCGAGCTGATCGGCAGCGGCCCCGTCTCGGTGCTCGCGTACGCCTGCCGGAACCGGCAGCCCAGCGTGGCGACGGCTCGCTCCAGCACATCCGGCCTGATGGCCGACGCCCCGTACACCACCTCGACGAGCGCGGACAGGTCCGGCGGTGTGCGGCGCGAGGCGACCTCCGACGTCACCGCGTCGACCAACGTCGGTACGAGCTGGGTGAGTTGGACGCGCCGGGCGGACAGCTCGTCCACGAACCGGGACGCCGCGAAGCCGTCCATGAGATGCAGATGACCGCCGGTGAACAGGGCGTAGCCCAGATTCACGAGCCCTGCGACGTGGAACAGCGGAAGGGCGCTCAGATGCCGGGCGCCCGGCACGGCCTCCGGCACCTCCAGGGACATGAAGGTGGCGGCCGAGGTCAGCATCTCGTGGGTGACCGGCACCAGTTTGGGCCGGCCGGTCGTGCCACTGGTGTGCAGCAGCGCGCAGGGGGAGTCGGCCCGCATGCGCTCGTGCGGGCGTACGGGGGCGGGTGTCGCGGCGGCGGGGGTGTCGGGTGTGAGCGGGAGGACGGTGCCGTCTAACCCGCCCCCGACGTCGACGAGTTGGGCGGATGCCTCGTCCGCCACGACATGACGGGGTTTCACCATCCCCAGCAGCACCGCGACCTCAGGCGCCGCCAGCCGCCAGTTCACCGGCGCGGGCAGCGCTCCCGCCCGGAGCAGGCCGAAGAGTGCCACGGCCCACTCCACCCGGTTGTGCGCGAGCAGCGGGACCACGTCGCCCGGTGTCACCCCGGCCGCAGCGAACCGCGCCGCCTCGCGCTCCACCGCGTCCGCGAGGCCCGCGTAGCTCAGCTCGCCTCCCCGGTCGTCGCTGAGCGCGACCCGGTCGGCGTCGTGCGCGGCGCGCCAGTCCAGTACGTGCTGCCAGGACGGCACGGCGTCAGCCGGCGGTGGCCGGGGAGACCCGGTCGGCCGCGGTCTTCGGGGTGTGGGCGACGTCGCCGGGCGCGTCCATCTCCCTTCGCCAGCAGGCGAATTCGAGCAGGATGCCGTCCGGGTCCTGGAAGTAGAAGGACCGCACGAAGACGCCGTCGTGCAGCTTCTCGGCGTACCCGTCCTCGCTGTCGTCGTGGTCGATGACCGGGCTGACCCGGACGCCGTCCTCCTTGAGTTTGGCGCGGTACTCCAGGAACCGCTCCTCGGGCACGTTGATCGCGACGTGGTTCATGGTGCCGACCGCCGAGGTCCACTCGCCGATGCCGGGCACGGTCACCGGACGGGACACCCCCGGCACCGCGTCGGGCGCGTCCGCGAACCAGAAGAACGCCAGCGCGTTGCCGCCGCCCATGTCGAAGAAGAAGTGCTGTCCGGCGCCGCCCGGGAACTCGATCGTCTTGATCAGGCGCATGCCGAGGACGCGTGTGTAGAAGTCCACCGTGCGCTCCATGTCCGCGCACACCAGGGCGAGATGGTTGACCCCGCCCAGCTCGTACTTCGGGTTCCGCCATGTCATGTGCCGGACCTCCTGTCGTCGGCCGGTGAATCCTGTTCTGAATCTAAACTCAGATTCAGAACTGCGCTAGGGTTCCGACGCACCAGGCGTTCGGGGGTGCGTGGTCACCCGCTCCCGGGCAGCCGGACCGGTCAGCCGTTCTCGTCAGAGGAGGCAGCGCAGTGCAGGAAATCGCCAGGGAATTCGTCGGGTCGGCATCCCCACTGGTGGGACGGGCGGGGGCCGGAGGTCATCCCTGCCAGGGCATCTACCACCATCCCAAGGGGCACCGGCCGACCACGGCGTTCATCGCCACCCACTACAACGTGGACTTCTCCGAGCACTACTTGGCGTCCCATCTCGCCGAGCGTGGCTACGGCTTCCTCGGCTGGAACACCCGCTTCCGCGGCAACGAGCCGTACTTCCTCCTCGACCACGCGCTGGCGGAGATCGGCGTCGGCGTGCGCTGGCTGAAGGAGGTCGCGGGCGTCGAACGCGTCGTCCTCCTCGGCAACTCCGGCGGCGGCTCGCTGATGGCGGCCTACCAGTCGCAGGCGGTCGAGCCGAACGTGCTGCCCACCGCCGGCGCCCGGCCCGTCGAGGCGATCCAACACCTCGACGCCGGCGACCTGTTCGTGGCCCTCGCCGCGCACTCCGGGCGGCCGGAGGTGCTCACGAACTGGATGGACCCCTCGGTCACGGACGAGACCGACGCCCTCTCCGTGGACCCCGACCTCGACCCCTTCGACCCGCGCAATCCGGCCCCGTACGACGACGAGTTCCAGCGGCGCTACCGGGCGGCGCAGCGGGCCCGCAACGAGCGGATCACCGACTGGGCGCTCGAACGGCTCGACGAGCTGCGCGGCACCCGCGCCCGCGACGAGCTGTTCCAGCTCCACCGCACCTGGGCCGACCTGCGGATGATCGACCCGGCCATCGAGCCGTCGGACCGCCGCCCCAACTGGTGCTATCTGGGCGAGCCGGCCCGTGCCAACTACGGCGTGTTCGGCATCGGCAAGCAGTCCACGCTCCGCACCTGGCTGTCCATGTGGAGCCTGCGCACCTCGCAGTGCATCGCCGCCCCGCACCTGGCCCGGATCACCGTGCCGTCCCTCGTGGTGCATGCCACGGCCGACGCCTGCGTGTACGACAGCGACGCGGACGCGCTCTTCCGGCATCTCGCCGCGACGGACAAGCGCCTCGAAACCGTGAAGTCCGACCACTATCTCCAGGAGCCGGACGACACCCGGTCCGTGGCGGCGGACCTGATCGCGAACTGGGTGGCGCAGCGCACCCCGTGACACCACGGACGTACCCGCACGGAGCCGGATGGAGACGGACGGAGGCGCACGGATGCAGAGCTGGATCCATGTCCTGGAATGGCGGGCCACCACCCGCCCGGACATCCCCGCACTGATCGACGACCGGGGCACCCGACTCACCTACGCCGAGCTGCTCGAGGCGGTGGAACGACGGGCGGGTGGCTGGGCGCGGGCGGGCATCGCGCCCGGGGACGTGGTCGGGGTGATCGCGCGCAACAGCGCGGACTTCTTCGTCCACTGCTTCGCGCTGATGCGGGCCGGCGCGATCCCGGCACTCATCAACTGGCGCCTATCGCCAGGGGAGTTGAAGGACCTCTTCGACCTCCTCCAGCCGGTCGCGGTGGCCGCCGACGCAGAGTTCACCGCGCCGCACGACCTCGCCCTCCGCGTCCGCATCGGCGGCGGCCCGCTCCCCGGGGGATGGCACGACGGCGACACCCTCGACGCCCCCGCGCCGCCCCGCCCGGTCGAGCGGCTGCGAACCGACGCCGTGATGGCCCTCGTCCACAGCAGCGGTACCACCGGCAGGCCCAAGGCGGTGCCGCTGCGCCACGGGGCCCTCATCACCAGCGTCGCCGCCTTCGCCCTGGAGATCGGGGACCAGGTCGCGGGGGCGCGCCACCTGCAACTGATGCCGCTGTTCCACCTGGGCGGACTCGGCCAGGCCCTCCAAGTGTTCCTCACAGCGGGCACGTTGGTGGTGCCCACGGCGTTCCGCCCGGCGGAGGCGATCGACACGGTCGAGCGCGAGCGCGTCCAGTTCTTCACGGCAGGACCGTCCATCGTCGACATGCTGGTGGCCGAGGTACGAGACCGTGACCCCGCGCCCGACCTGTCGAGCCTGGTGGAGATCGCCTACGGTTCCGCACCCATCACCCCGAACTCGCTGGAGGCGGCCCTCGCCACCTTCGGCTGCCGGTTCCGGCAGATCTACGGCAACACGGAGAGCCAGAGCATGATCAGCCTGCTGGCCCCCGAGGACCACCAGCCGGACAACCCGCACCTGGCCACGGCCGGGCGGATCTCCTTCGGCTGGGAGGTGGCGATCGTCGACCCCGGGGGACGGCCGGTGCCCACAGGCGACGCGGGCGAACTCCTGATCCGCGGCGACTGCCTGTTCCACGGCTACTGGAACGCCCCGGACACCACGGCCGAGGCCCTCACCGACGACGGCTGGTACCGCACCGGCGACATCGCCCGCCTCGACGCCGACCGCTACCTGACCATCCTGGACCGGGCCACCGACATGATCATCACCGGCGAGGAGAACGTCTACCCCGCCGAGGTCGAGGCGGTCCTCGCGCGCCACCCCGGCATCGCGGAGGCCGCGGTCGTCGGCCGCCCCGACGCACGCTGGGGCGAGGCGGTGCACGCCGTCGTCGTACCGGCCGAGGGCCGGGCGCCGACGGCGGAGGAGATCATCGCCTTCACCCGCGAACACCTGGCCCACTTCAAGTGCCCCCGCAGCGTGGAGCTCACCTCCGAACTGCCCCGCACGACGACCGGCAAGGTCCTCAAACGCGAGCTGCGCGGCAGACGCCCCGCCCGCTGACCCACCGCCCGGCACGGAACCACCGCTCACCCCTCCAGAGGAGCGCCCATGAACATGAACACCCAGCGCATCGACCAGCCCACAGCGGAGCGGTTCGACGGCCTCATCGACCGATTCCTCGCCGCCATCGAAGCCGGCGACATCGACACCGTGCGCGCGCTGTACGCGCCGCACGCGGTCATCTGGCACAACGACGACCTCGTGGAACAGTCCGTCGAGGACAACCTCAAGGTCCTGCGCGGCCTGCACCGCACGGTCACCGACCTCCACTACGAGATCGTCCGCCGCGCCCACTTCGACGACGGCGCACTCCAACAGCACGTCCTGCACGGCACATTGCCCGGCGGCGCCCCCGTGACCCTGCACGCCGCCATGTACGTACGCGTCGAGGACGGCCGGATCACCCGCATCGACGAGTACCTGGACTCGGCCCACCGGGCCACGATCCGGGCGGCGCGGGAGGCGCAGGGCGGATGAGGCGGCCGGGCGTCACATGAACGCGGGGGGCGGGCAGCCGCACCGCCCCCCCCCGCATGCCTCAGCCCAACGCCCCCTCGTGGTACTGAACCCCCGGATTCCACAGCAGGAATCCCTTGATGCCGTCGGAGCGGGCCGCGTCGAGTTGGGCGCGGACCTCCTTGTCGCCGTAGGAGACACCGAGGGAGAAGTCCTGGATCCAGGGGACGATCTGCGCGTCGGTGTGCCGGGTCTTCTTGGCGAACGCGGCGAGGGAGCGCTTGGTGATCGGGTACGGGTGGGAGTTGGGGTCGGACACGCCGTACTCGCCCTTCGCCCAGTGCGAGGGGTAGATCATCGGCGCGATGTAGTCGGACTCCTGCGCGAGCAGGCCGACGTCCTGGGCGATCTCCTTCGGCCGGTCGACGGCGATGCCGAACACCGAGACACCGAGGAACGCGTCGTACTTGCGCACGGCGGCGCGGGTCTCGCCGACGACATCGGCGACGGACTGCTCAGGGCTGGTGTCACCGAGGCCGGGGAAGGACATCTTCGACATCGGGCCGTCGGGGCGGCGGATGTAGTCGTAGAGGATGTCGTCGAAGCCCAGCTTCGCGGCCTCCGCGGCCAGGTCGATGTTGTACTTCCTGACCTCCTTGTCCGCGAAGTTGGTGAACGACAGCTGGCCGTAGCTGCCGCCGTTGTAGGCGCCCCCGCCCGGGGTCTGTACGACCCGGTCGCGGTGGCCGGATTTCCATGACTTGGTGGCGAGGATCGGGTCGCGGAAGGCGACGATGCGGCCGACGACCGTGCCGCCCGCGGCGTGGATCTCCTTGATGGCCTTCTTCGCGTCGTAGTACCCCTTGGTGGCGCCGACGCTCTTCGCGAGCGGCACCTTCGAGGCGTAGCCGATCTCGCCCAGCTCGTCCTTGATGTCGAGCTGCACGGCGTTGATCTTCTTCTGCTTCAGCATCTTCATGACCGGCCCGCGCAGCGCGTCGGAGGCCCAGCCCTGCGCGCTGACGTGCACGGCCTTCAACACCGGTCGGTGCACGGTGAGTTCGGCCTCGTGGCGGGCGGTGTTGCCCGCGGCGTCGGTCGCGGTGACCGTCGTACGCCCCGGTGGACGCGGGAGCCGGACGGCGAATGCCCCGTCCTTCGCGGGCTTCGCCGTACGCCCCGCGACGGTTATCTTCCGCGCGCCGGCCGCCGTGCCCTTGACGGTGACGGGCTCGCGGAAGCCGGCCGCCTTGGTGTCGGCCACCTCGAGGCGGGGTGCCTCGGTGTCGACCGTCAGTTTTCGGACGACCTCGGTGTCACCTGCGGGCCAGGAACCGGGCTGGGTGACACGCAGTTCGTGTGTGCCGTCCTTGATGTCACCCAGGCCGACGGTGAGGGGGCCGGCGCCGCCGTGCGCGGCCCGCGTCCGCAGGGGCTCGCCGTCGAGGGTGACGTTGGTGCCCTTGAGTTCGGCGCCCTCGGCGCCGGTGACCTCGAACTCGCCAGTGCGCAGGAGCTGCGCGCCCAGCCTGCCGTCGTTCGGCAGGCCGACGAGGTTCAGGGCGGTCCCGTGTGCGGCGCGTAGCGAGAGTGTGCCGCCTATGGCGAGAACCAGTGCGAGCAGTACGCAGACGAGGATGATCGGCCGTCTGTACGGGAAGCCCGCCGGGGAAGAGCTGGCCGCAGGGTCGGAAACGGAACCGGATGTGCGGGAGGTGGGGGAGCGGAGCCAGTTCTTCCAGTCGAGCCGCATCAGCAGATCCTCCAGGAGGTCTCGTGCGTCGTGGTCGTGGTCTACTGCGCCTTCTTCGTGCTCACCGTCTTCGCCGGGTTCACCGCCGTCACCGACTTCACCGCCCTCGTCGGGTTCACCGTCTCCGTCGGGTTCACCGTCTCCGTCGGGTTCGCCGTCTCGATCGAGTGCGCCGTCTCCGTCGGGTTCGGCGGTCCGGCACAACTGTCGTAGCTGCTCTGGTCCTTGCGATGGCCGCGGTCTCCTGCGGCGGTACCGGGAGTGGTGCGCCCAATGACGGGGCCGAGTCCCCTGAGTCCGCCGGTGACGGGCAGGCTTCCCGTTCCCCGACCTCGGGACACTCTTCCGGGGCAGCGAAACCGGCCAAACCTCCGGCCCCGGACAAGGTGCGCGCCAACGAGCTCGGCGCCGTGCCCGTGCTCATGTACCACCAGGTACTCGAGAAGCCGAAGAGCGCCTACGACCGGACACCCAAGGACCTCCGCGCCGAACTGGAACGCCTGGCGCGCGAGGGATACGTGCCCGTGACCGCGGGCGACTTCGAAACCGGGAGGATCGACATCCCGGCCGGCGCCCACCCGGTCGTCCTCACCTTCGACGACTCCACCGACAGCCAGTTCCGCCTCGGCGCCGACGGCGAACCCACCAAGAACTCGGCGATCGGTGTCCTGCGCGCCGTCGCCCGCGAGCACCCCGACTTCAAGGCCCGCGCCACCCTCTTCGTGAACGGCGACGCCTTCGCAGCCACCGGCCAGAAGAAGGCCCTGACCTGGCTGCACAAGAACGGTTTCGAGATCGGCAACCACACCCTCGACCACGCGAACCTCGCGCAGAGCGGCCCCGCCAAGGCGCGCGCCCAGATCGCCGCGGGCCAGCGCTCCATCGAGCGCGACGTCCCCGGCGCGCGGGTCCGCTCCCTCGCCCTCCCGTACGGCATCCGGCCCGAACCCGCCGACCTCGCCCTGACCGGCAGCGCCTCCGGCACCAAGTACAGGAACCGGGGCGTCTACCTCGTCGGCGCGAACCCGGCCCCGTCCCCGTACGCGGACGACTTCGACCCCGTCGGCATCCCGCGCGTCCGCTCGGCCCCCGCCAAGGGCAAGGACGCGAAGTACAGCTCCGAGCACTGGCTCGACCAGCTGGCCGCGGGGAAGCTCGCGCGCTACACGTCCGACGGCGACCCGAACCACATCTCGTACCCGAAGGACACGGCCGCGCGGCCGGGGAAGACGGCGAAGAAGGACCAGCTCCGACCCTACTGAGGTGACCGCCACGACCGGTCCAGGTGTCATCGGGAACACTGGAACCCATGAACGAACTGTTCGCCCGCGACCGCACGGAGATCGCCCCCGGCGCCGTCCACGTCCCCGACTGGCTCGACGCGGGCGAACAGCGGCACCTGGTCGAACTGTGCCGGACGTGGGCGCGCCCGCCCGCGGGCCTGCGCGACGTGCGGCTGCCGGGCGGGGGCCGGATGAGCGTGCGGCAGTTCGGTCTCGGCTGGCACTGGTTCCCGTACGGGTACGCGCGCACCGCCGTCGACGGCGACGGGGAGGCGGTGAAGCCCATGCCGGAGGAGCTGGAGACGCTCGGCCGGCGCGCCGTCGCGGCGGCCTACGGCGCCGGACACACCACAGACCCGTACGACATCGCCCTGATCAACTACTACGACACCGACGCCCACATGGGCATGCACAAGGACCGCGACGAGAAGTCGGCGGCGCCGGTGGTGTCCCTCAGCCTCGGTGACACCTGCGTCTTCCGGTTCGGCAACACCGAGACCCGTACGAAGCCGTACACGGACGTCGAGCTGCGCAGCGGGGACCTGTTCGTGTTCGGCGGCGACGCGCGGTTCGCGTACCACGGGGTGCCGAGGACCGAGCCGGGGACGGCGCCGCCGGGGCTCGGCCTGAGCGGGCGGCTCAACATCACGCTCCGGGTCAGCGGCCTGTAGGGAAGGTGGGCGCGCGGACCGGCCGCTGGGGAAGGTGGGCGCGCGGATCGGCCGCGGGGCGTTCAGCGGCTACCATTCCTGAGCGTGATCAGGGCGAGGAGTTGCTGATGGGCGGCGGCAAGGCGGCCTCCGGGACCGGGGGCCACAGGGTGGGCGACACGGCCGGGCGGCCGCCACGTCTGGAGCGGGGGCGCAGCGCGCTCGGACCCGCGCTCGAACTCGTCCACACCGGGCGGGCGCCCACCCGCGCCGTGCTCACCGCCGAACTCGGTGTGACCCGCGCGACCGCGGGCGCCGTCGCCGCGGAGCTGGAGGCGCTCGGCCTCATCCGCATCGACGCGAAGCCCAGCGCGGCATCCGGCTCGCAGGGCCGCCCCTCGCACCGCCTCTCCGTCGCGGACGAGGGCCCGGTCGCGCTTGCGGCACAGGTGCACTCCGACGGCTACCGGGCGGCGCTCGTCGGCCTCGGCGGCGGCATCGTCGCCACCACGCCTGGCTGCGAGATCATCGACCCGGACCCGGCGGACGTCCTGCGTTCGGTCGTCGAGGCGGGCGTCCGGCTCCTCGAAACCACGGGCCGACGCTGCGTGGGCGCGGGCCTCGCCGTCCCCTCCGCGGTCGCCGAACCCGACGGCACGGCCCTCAATCCGCTCCACCTGGCCTGGCCGGTGGGCGCGCCGGTGCGGCAGATCTTCACCGACTGCGTACGGGAAGCGGGCCTGGACATCCCCGCGTTCGCGGCCAATGACGTCAACCTGGGCGCGCTCGCCGAGCACCGGCACGGCGCGGGACGCGGCGCCCGCGACCTGTTGCTGGTGGCGACCGGACACCGCGGAGTGGGCGGCGCCCTCGTCCTCGACGGCCATCTGCACACCGGCAGTTCGGGCCTCGCCCTGGAGGTCGGCCACCTCACGGTGAACCCCGAGGGCCGCCCCTGCCACTGCGGGAGCCGCGGCTGCCTGGACGTCGAGGCCGACCCCCTTGCCTTCCTCACCGCGGCGGGCCGCGCCCCCGACCCCGGCGGCTCGCTGCTCTCCCAGGCGCGCGGCCTGATGGCGATGGCGAAGGACGACCCCGACGTCCGCGCGGCGACCGCGCTCCTCATCGACCGCCTCGGCCTCGGACTCGCCGGACTGGTCAACATCCTCAACCCGGACCGCATCGTCCTCGGCGGCCTGCACCGTACCCTCCTCGACGCCGACCCCGAGCGGCTGCGGGCCGTCGTGGCGGACCGCAGCCTGTGGGGGCGCAGCGGCAGCGTCCCGATCCTGGCGTCGACGCTCGACCACAACAGCCTGGTGGGCGCGGCGGAACTGGCCTGGCAGCCGGTGCTGGACGACCCGCTGGGAGCCCTCAGCGGGGGCTGACGCCGACGGCCTCCACGACCGGCTCCTGCTGCGGGGCAGGGGCCTGGTTCCTACGGGCCATCAGATCCGGTACCAGCGAGGCGATCCCGGCGAGTGCGAGCGCGACACCGACCCACAGCGGGGCCCGGAGCCCGTACGCGTCGATGACGACACCGCCCACCGAGGTGGCGATGACGATGCCGAGCGTGATGAACGAGGAGTGCACGGTGTTCACCAGCGCCCCCGCGTTCCCCCTGCGCTGTACGCGGACCACCATCGCGGGGTTCATGGTGACACCCACGAGGCCGATGCCCAGCATGCACACCACGGCGGCCGCACTCACCTGCGCGAACAGCGCGAAGCCCAGCAGGAAGAGGGAGTTGAGGGCGAGCCCGGCCAGCAGCACGGTCAGGGTGTGCCGGTCGGCGAGCCGACCCGTCACCGTGTTGCCGATGACGGTCGCCGCCCCGTAGGCGACGAGCAGGAGCGGCACGGTGCCCGCGCCGAACCCGGAGACCTCGGTGAGGATCGGGCCGAGATAGCTGAACGCGGCGAACGTCGCACCGATCACGAGCGTGCTGGTCGACAGCGTGAACCACAGCCGAGCGGACCGGAACACGCCGAACTCCTCCCGCAGTTGACCGGCCCCCTCGCCCTTCGCCACATCCGGCACCCCGACGAGCGTCGCCGCCGCGGCGAGCACCGCGATCCCCGAGATCACCCAGAACGCGGCGCGCCAGCCGAACCGGTCACCGATGAACGTGGCCAGCGGAAGCCCGAGCAGCGTGCCGAGCATCAGCCCGTTCAGCGCCACGGAGACGGCGCGGCCGCGCACCTCGGGCCGGGTGAGCTGCGCGCACATGCCGAGCCCGATCCCGAAGAAGGCCTGCGAGGCGACGCCGGTGACGACCCGCGCCACCAGCATCACCGGGTACGTCGACGCGGTCGCGGCCAGCACATTGCCGGCGAGGAACACGGCGAACAGCACCATCAGTGCCCGCTTCTGAGGCACTTTCAGAAGCGCGACGGTGAGGAACGGCCCGCCGAACGCCATGGCCGTGGCGAAGGCGGTGATGAGATACCCGATCTGCGGGATCGTCGCGTCAAGTCCGTCCGCCATCTGCGGCATCAGACCGGCGACGACGAACTCGCTGGTGACCATGGCGAAGATGCCGAGGGCGAGGACGTATACGGCGCGTGGCATGGGTGTGTCCCTCCACGGGAGTGGCTAGTTTTGGAGTTTTGGATGGAGCAGTACAAAAGTGGGGCATGACTGATCGGGCCGGAGTGCCCGACCTTCGTGCGTACGTGCGTGTGTCTACGCGCGCGTGCTTACGTGCGTGTGTCTACGCGCGCGTGCTTACGTGCGTGTGCTTACGCGCGCGTGGGGTGGGCTAACCGGTGAGGGTGTCCAGTGCGATGCGTGCGGTGGCCTCGAGGGTGGCGCGGTCGGCGCCCCCCTGCCCGGCGACACGCATCCCGCCGATCACGGTGTTGAGGAAACGTGCCAGTTCCTCCGGAGCCCGCTTCGAGGCGATCGAGCCATCCGTCTGCCCGGCCGCGATCACGGACCTCAAGGCCGCGAGCCGGACGGCGAGGTCCCGCTCGACCAGGCGCGCCGCCTCCGGATCGCGCCCCGCCAGCTCCACGGTCGTGTTCACCGTGAGGCACCCACGGCTGTGCCCGTCCTTACGAGTCCCGGCCTCGGTGTCGACCGTCCTCGCGAGAAAGGCCCGGATCCGGTCGAGCGGCGCTCGCTCCGCATCCTCCAGGATCTCCATCTGGGCCGCGGTCATCCGCTCGATGTACCGGTTCAGCGAGCGCGTGAACAGGTCGTGCTTGCTGGCGAACGTGTTGTAGATGCTGCTGCGCCCCAGTCCGGTGGCGGTGCACAGGTCCTGGGTGGAAGTGGCCTCATAGCCGTTCTCCCAGAAGGCGTGCATCGCCGCGTCCAGGGCCCGCTCCTCGTCGAACATCCTCGGTCGGGCCATACGGGAACGCTACCTGTTTTGGATCGCTCGGTGCAATACCGGATCCGAGGTCAGGTCGGGCTGGGTCAGGTCGGGCCGGGCCGGGGCGGCCCCGCTCACCACTGCCGCCCGTGCGTCAGGCCCGCGCGCTCGGGCTGCGAGAGGTGCAACACCTGGTACCGGTCGCCGGGGGCCTTGGGTGTGTCGTGTTCCCACACCGAGAAGGTCAGTAGCTCCCAGGTGCGCGGGTCGATGGCCGACGCGGCGAACAACACGCCCGATTCCTGGGCGAGTTGTGCGGTCCCGTCGACCGCCTCGGCGGTCAGTTTCGGGAGGTCGGCCCCCGGCTCGATCGGCGTCCGCTGCCGCACGGCCGTCCGCGGTCGCGTCGTGGCCGCCGCCCCCTCCTCGTAGGCGATGCCCGTCCAGTGCTGCACGACGGGGCGCCCGAAGTCGGCGACGATGCCCTGGAATCCGGGGCCCCACAGGAAGGCGTTCATGCCGGTCGGCGCGTTCCACAGGTAGAACGGGGCGTACTGGTTCACCGGCGAACCGGCCACGCCGCGCACCCGCATCAGATACGCCTTGGCGCCGAGGCCGGGGAAGTCGTCGAGCGCGTGACCCCTGGTCTCCACGCGGCTGCGGATGATGTTCATGTCGTAGTCGGCGGGCAACGTGATCTCGTACTGCATCGCGTGCATGGAGCGCGTCCTCAGTGGTCGGCGGCGACGGCGGCGGGCGCGGTGGCGGGCGGGGCGGGGGAGAGGAGTGCGAGCAGGCCGCGTACACCCGCGTCGAACGCTGTCGTGTCGCCCGACGCCCGCGCCAGGACGTAGCCCCCCTGTACGGTCGCCACCACCGTCGCCGCGACCTCCCGCGGCACCAGGCGTGCCGCCAACTCGCCGCTCTCCACACCCTCTTGGACGGCGTCGGCGATCCGGCCCTCGACGTAGGCGATCGTCTCGGCGACGGGCTCCCGCAGCTCGTCGCTGGTGATCACGTCCGGGTCCATCGTCAGCCGGCCGACGGGGCAGCCGCGCAGCACATCGCGCTCGCGCAGCAGGTACGCCTCGATCCGCTCGCGCGCCGAACCGCCCCCGCCGAGCACCCGGTCGACCAGGGTCCGCATCTCCTCCCCGGTGCGCCGGATCGCGGCGAGCGCCAGGTCCTGCTTGCCGGTGAAGTGGTGGTACATGCTGCCCTGGCCGACCCCCGCGCGCTGCAGGATCGCCTTCGGGCTGGTGCCCACGTAGCCGCGCTCCCACAGGAGCTCGCGGGTGGTCTCGATCAGTCGATCCTGGGTGGTGGCCATGGTGTCACCGTACATACCAGTAGTTACAGATTCAATGCCTCTCCTCGGGATCCGCCCCTGGGGGCCATGCGCTGTACGTACCGCCCGAGCACCCCCAGCATGATCACCTCGCATCCGAGCATCACCCGCTCCACCAGCCCGATCAGCTCCCGCCCACCCGGCCCCGCCGAGTACGCCATCACCCCGGCCCCGGCCACCGCGAGCAGGGAGAGCACACGCAGCCACCACACGGTGCGCCCCGCCGTGGAGCCGAGTCGCCCCGCCAGCACGAGACCGGCCGCCGGCAGGGCGGCGAACGCCGCGACGGACGCGTAGCGGTGCACATACGCGGAACCGGTCAGCTGCGTCGTGAGCGGATCCGTCGGGACCACGGCCGCCAGGACCAGACCCGCGCCCCATATCGCCAGCAGCACGGACGGCAGCCCGCGCATCGCCGGGAGCCGTCTCCTCGCCACCGCGAGGAGGGCCAGCGAGACGAGGCCGAGCGCGGCCATCGCGGTCTCGATCGGGCCGCCGCGGTCCAGCGCCGCGAAGTCGCTGACCGTGAGGGAGAGTTGGCTGAGCCCCGGGTCGGTGTCCCGGGGAGCCAGCAGCGCCGCCAGCATGGCCACGACCACGGCGGCCCACACCGCCGGAGCGAGCAGCCGGCCGGGCGCACCGGGTCGGCTGAAGGCGAGCCGTCGGCTGAGGGCGGGCCGTCGGCTGAAGGTGTCTCGTCGTGGAGTGGTCACGGACTGATCCTCCGCCCGGCCGGGACCCGTACACATGCGGGCTCACCCGGACTCGTCCCTGACGCTGCCCCTGACACATACCTGGGTCTGCCGACCGGCCGGGAGCAGCCCCGCCCCTCCCGCGTACTCCCGGGGAGGTACGCGCGGTGCCGCTGGCCGTACGACGACCCGGACCCCCTCCCGGCGGGACGCTCGAGTCATCACCACACGTGGACTCCCCGGCACACCGCCAGGGCGCCACCGGAGCAAGAGGAGATGAGTCGGATGCAGACCCTCGCGGAATTCGGGCCCGGCAACGGACCCGGCCCCTGGATCCTGTTCTTCCCGCTGATCTGGGCGGCTGTCATCGTAGGCGTCGTCACCCTGCTGCGCCGCACCGTCTGGCGCGGCCGCCGCGGACCGTGGCGCCCGGGCGGCCCCCGCCCCGACGAGAACTCGCCGATCGCCGTGCTCGGCCGCCGCTTCGCCGCCGGAGAGATCGACGAGGACGAGTACTGGCGCCGACTGACCGTGCTGAACGAGGAGTTCGGCCACTACGGCACCTACGGTGGGTACGGCGCCGACGGCAAGGCGAAGGGCGGCGCGTCATGAGCACCGCCACGACGCTCACCCCCACCGCTCTCGCGGCACGCGTGGACGACGCCGTCAAGGTGTACGGCTCCGGTGACACCGCTGTCCGTGCCCTCGACGGCGTGAGCGTCGGCTTCCGCGCCGGACGGTTCACCGCGATCATGGGCCCGTCCGGTTCCGGGAAGTCGACCCTGATGCACTGCGCGGCGGGGCTCGACACCCTCACCGAGGGCGCCGCGTACATCGGTGACACCGACCTCGGCTCCCTCGACGACCGACGCCTTACCCTGCTGCGGCGCGACCGCGTGGGATTCGTGTTCCAGGCGTTCAACCTCGTCCCGACGCTGACCGTCGCCGAGAACATCACGCTGCCGATCGACCTGGCGGGCGAACGCCCCGACCGCGAGTGGCTCGACGCGCTCGTCGATGTCGTCGGGCTGCGCGACCGGCTGCACCACCGGCCCGCCGAACTCTCCGGCGGCCAGCAGCAACGCGTCGCCGTGGCACGGGCGTTCGCGGGCCGGCCCGATGTCGTCTTCGCCGACGAGCCCACCGGCAACCTCGACTCACGCTCCGGCGGCGAGGTGCTCCGCCTCCTCGGCGACGCGGCCCGCCAGTCCGCGCGCACCGTCGTCATGGTCACCCACGACCCGGTCGCCGCGGCCCACGCCGACGAGGTCGTCTTCCTCGCCGACGGCCGCCTCGTCGACCGGATGGAACGGCCGACCGCGGACCGGGTCCTCGACCGGATGAAGGCCTTCGACGGACCCGCGGCGGCCGAGGGAGGCGGGCCGTCATGAACGCCTCCCTCCGCCTCAGCCGCACCTCGCTGCGCGCCCACAAGCGGCGCTTCGCCGGAACGTTCAGCGCCGTCCTGCTCGGCGTCGCGTTCCTCGCCGGCACCCTCGTCATGGGTGACACCCTGCGCGCGAGCTTCGACTCGATGTTCGCGGGCGCCAGCAGCGGCACGGATGCCGTCGTGCGCTCCGGCAGCGTCATCACCACCCCCGGCGAGAGCCAGGGCACCCGCCGCCCGGTGGACGCCTCGCTCGCCGACGAGCTGGCGAAGGCCCCGGGCGTCGCCGCGGCGGCGCCGAACATCCAGGGTGCGGGCCAACTCGTCGACGCCCACGGCGAACCCATCGGCGGCCAGGGCCCGCCCACCCTCGCCGGGAACTGGATCGACGACCCGAAGCTCAACGCGTACCAGCTCGCCGAGGGGCGCACCCCGAGCAGGAGCGGCGAAGTCGTCGTCAACCGCGGCGCGGCGAAGACCGGTGACCTGAAGGTCGGTGACACGACGACGCTGCGCACGCCCGACCCCGTGCAGGTCACCATCGTGGGCCTGGCCACCTTCGGGGGCGAGGACGGCATGGCGCAGACCACCTTCACCGGCATGACCCGCGCCGACGCCGAGAAGTACCTCACCCCGAAGCCGGGTCAGGCGTCCACCATCCAGGTGCGGGCGGGGCCCGGTGTCGGCCAGCAGGAGCTCGTCGACTCGCTGAGCGGCAGCCTTCCCAAGGGAGTCGAGGCGATCACCGGTGAGGAGTCGGCGCAGGAGAACACCGACATGATCTCCGGCCAGTTCCTCACCCTGTTCACGACGTTCCTGCTCGTCTTCTCCGGCGTCGCGCTGCTCGTCGCGACCTTTTCCATCCACAACACCTTCGCCATCGTGGTGGCCCAACGCTCCCGCGAGAACGCCCTGTTGCGGGCGCTCGGCGCGGCCCGCCGACAGATCGCGGGGGCGACCCTCGTCGAGGCCGGCGCGGTCGCCGTGGTGGCGTCCGCCGCCGGACTCGCGGGCGGCATCGGCATCGCGGCCGGACTCCAGGCGCTGTTCCCCGCCATCGGATTCCCGTTCCCCGAAGGGGACTTGGTGATCAGCCCGCTGTCCATGCTGCTGCCGCTGGCCGTCGGCATCGTGGTGTGCGTCGGCTCCGCCCTGCTGCCCGCCATGCGAGCCGGACGCACCGCGCCGCTGGCCGCCCTGCGCGAGAGCGCCGTCGACGACTCGGGTGCCTCGCGGCGCCGCGCCGTCATCGGCGGTGTGCTGGGCGCGGCGGCGGTCGCGGCGACCCTCGTGGGGGTCCTGGTGTCCCCGTCGATCACGCTGGCGGGCATCGGCGCCGTACTGGTCCTCGCGTCGTTCGTCGTGCTCGGCCCCGTCGCGTCCACGTCCGCCGTACGGGCCCTGGGCGCGCCGCTCGACCGGCTGCGCGGCGTTACCGGCGGGCTCGCGCGGCGCAACGCCCTGCGCAGCCCGAAGCGCACCGCCGCCACGGCGAGCGCCCTGATGATCGGGGTCGCGGTGGTCTCCCTGTTCACCGTCTTCGGCGCCTCGCTGAAGGCGACCATGGACCAGACCGTGAACCGTTCCTTCGCGGGCGACGTCGCCGTCTCCACCCCCTCGTTCGGCGCGGGCGGCAGCGGACTCAGCCCGAAGCTCGCGCCGGCGATCGCCGAGCGGCCCGAGGTGGCCGCGGCGGTCGGCCTCGGCAGCGGCGTCGCCGACGTCGACGGCAAGGGGCGCGCCCTCACCGTCGCCGCCCCGGCCGCGATCGCGAAGTCGTTCGACCTCGGCACGGTCGACGGCTCGATGCGCGGGCTCGGCAAGAACGGCATCGCGATCACCCGCGCGGAGGCCGACAAGCGGCACCTCGCGGTCGGCGACACGGCACGGCTCACGTTCACCGACGGCACGAGGGAACCCTTCACGGTCCGCGCCGTGTACGGACAGTCCGAGCTCGCCGGCGACTACGTGATCTCGCGCGAGGCCTGGGCACCGCACCGTACACAGGACGCCGACCGGCTGATCTCCGTCACCTTCAAGGACGGTGTCTCCACGGCCGACGGCACGAAGGCGGTCGAGAAGGTCGCGGCGGCGTACGGCGATCCGGATGTGCAGACCCGCGACGCCTACGCGCAGTCCTCGGCGTCCGGCATCGACATGATGCTCACGCTCGTCTACGCGCTGCTCGCCCTGGCCGTCGTCATCGCGCTGCTCGGCATCGCCAACACGCTCACCCTGGCCGTGCACGAACGGACCCGCGAACTGGGTCTGCTGCGCGCCGTCGGCCAGACCCGCGGGCAACTGCGGGCGATGGTCCGCTGGGAGTCGGTGCTCGTCGCCGCGTTCGGCACGGCCGGCGGGCTCGTGCTCGGCGGCTTCCTCGGCTGGGTGCTGGTGAAGGCGTCCGACGGGGCGAGCGACAGCGCCTTCGCGTTCGCGCTGCCACCGGCCCAGCTGGCGGTCGTGGCCCTCGTCGGGCTCGCCGCCGGCGCCCTCGCGGGACTGCGCCCGGCGCGCAGGGCGGCACGCCTGGACGTACTGCGGGCCATCGCCACCGAGTGAGCGGCGTGCCTACGGTGATCACCGCCCGGTCAGCCTGCGACGGCCGACCGGGCGGGAGCATGCGGGGACACCGGGCGCTCGCGCGTGTCCGTGCGGCGCGCGGGATGTGTCGCGTACACCGGGTAGGGCGCGATGGCCATCGTGGGTGCGGGGGCCGACAGGGCGAACCAGACGACCTTGCCGCCTTCCCTGTGCGGCCGCACGCCCCAGCTCTCGCTGACCGCGGCGATCATCGCGAGGCCCCGGCCGCAGGTGGCGAGGTTGTCGGCGTCCCGCACCTCGGGGAGCCTCGGGTCGTGGTCGTGCACCGAGACCGTGAGCATGCCGCTGAGCAGCTCGATGTCCACGGTGCAGAGTTTGTCCGGCCCGGCGTGCCGGTGGACGTTCGTCAGAAGCTCGGTGACACCGAGCGCGGCCATCTCGATCAACGGATCGAGATGCCAGTAGCGCAACTGCGCCGATACGATTCTGCGGACCTGACCTATCCGCGACGGCAGGGCTTGGAGCTCCACCGTGCAATGCCTGTTCGGCTGGCTGATCACGGCTACGACTCCCCGAAAGTGAGTCCGGAAGAAGACGAAAACGGATCGAGCGGTGCGACCGCGCTGCGACAGAACTGCCCGTTCCGTGTCCGGCGGGCTGGTTCGCAGCGTTATCGCCGGTAAACCCTGAGTAGTGATGTGTGACCAGCGTGACCCAGGGGGCGTTGGCGTGCAACTTCGCCGGCTGTCCGCTGCGGGGCGGGGCGCTATCCGGTCCGTGGGGTGGCGGCCCGCACGGCCTCGATGAACCGGCGGGCCATGGGCGGTTCCGCGTCGCCGCTCCTGCCGCCGAGGCGCAGCAGATAGCGCCGCCCGTCCACGTCGGCCATCGCCCGGTCCTCGGCGCCGAACCATGGCCTGCCCGCGCGCACTTCACCCAGTGGGGCGCTGTCGATCTCGCTCCCGTAGCTCGTGAGCAGCTCCAGCCTGCCGCCCGTGATCCGGACCTGTCCCGCGCGGGTCAGGGACCGCAGGCGCCGGCCGATGCGCACGCCCGTCGCCGTGAACTCCGGCTCCGCCATGCTGTTTCGCCCCCTCGAGTGCGTGTCTGCGGTGCAGTCTGCACGCACCTGGCCAGGAGCACCAGTGCACATGTGGACGCGCTGTGAAGCACTGGGGGCAGCTTCGGCGCGCGCCCCCGCACGCACGTTCCCGGATCTTCCCTGCGTGCCGTGCGCGTGTTCCGCCGCCTTCCCAGGCGTTCCTTTGAGACGCTCAAAGATGCATTTATGCAGGTGAGAAGCGTGCGCAAGGTGCTTATGATCGGGGTGTCCGGCCCACCGTCGGCGCCTTGGATCCGGCGCGCGAAGCGACGCCCGGACACGACGCGAAGGAGCCAAGCGGTGAGCACCACGGAACAAGGTCGGCCCACGGGCGAGGGCGCGGCGTCCGGCCCCCTGCCGACGCTCGACGTCGACCACACGGACCCCGGCTACCGTGAGTGGCTCAAAGAGGCGGTACGCAAGGTGCAGGCGGACAACAACCGCTCGGCCGACACGCACCTGCTGCTGTTCCCGCTCCCCGAGCAGTGGGGCATCGACCTCTACCTCAAGGACGAGTCGACCCACCCCACGGGCAGCCTCAAGCACCGCCTGGCCCGCTCGCTCTTCCTCTACGGCCTGTGCAATGGCTGGATCCGTCCCGACCGCCCCGTCATCGAGGCGTCGAGCGGTTCGACGGCGGTCTCGGAGGCGTACTTCGCGAAGCTGATCGGGGTCCCCTTCATCGCGGTGATGCCGCGTACGACCAGCGCCGAGAAGTGCCGACTGATCGAATTCCACGGCGGCCGGTGCCACTTCGTCGACGACCCCCGCACCATGTACGCGGAGTCCGCGGCCCTCGCGTCCCGCACCGGCGGCCACTACATGGACCAGTTCACCTACGCCGAGCGGGCCACGGACTGGCGCGGAAACAACAACATCGCCGAGTCGATCTATCGCCAACTGGCCCTGGAGCGCTACCCGGAGCCCGCCTGGATCGTCGCCACGGCCGGCACCGGCGGCACCTCGGCGACACTCGCGCGCTACGTCCACTACATGCAGCACGACACCCGCATCTGCGTCGCGGACCCCGAGAACTCCTGCTTCTTCGAGGGCTGGACGACCGACAACCCGGACGCGACGAGCGACTGCGGCTCCCGCATCGAGGGCATCGGCCGCCCCCGCATGGAGCCGAGCTTCGTGCCCGGTGCCATCGACCGCATGATGAAGGTCCCCGACGCGGCGAGCGTCGCGGCGGTCCGCGCCCTGGAGTCGGCCATCGGCCGCAGGGCGGGCGGGTCGACGGGTACGGGACTGTGGAGCGCCCTCAAGATCGTCGCGGAGATGGTGGCGGAGGGCCGCAAGGGCAGCGTGGTCACGCTCCTGTGCGACCCGGGCGAGCGCTACCTGGACAAGTACTACTCGGATGCGTGGCTCGCGGAGCAGGGCCTGGACATCACACCGTACGCGCAGACCATCGCGCGCCTGCTGGAGACGGGGGAGTGGCCCGCGGCTTGATCGTCCGGGCGGACTGGGCACGCAGGCGCCTCGGGTATTCAAGCCCCTGCGGCGATTGAGCAGCGGGGTCCGGGGGCGGAGCCCCGAGACGTCCACCACGCCGCGGCGCGACGATCGCGCACGGCTCAAGCCCGCGCAGCGGCCAGCCGCCGGTCGAGCGCTTCAACGGCACCCCGGAACGCCCGCCCCATCCCGGCCCGCCCGACCTTCATCCCGGCCCGCACCCCGGCAGGCGCGTCCACGGCGAACGTCCACCGCACCCGGGTCCCCCCACTGGGAGTCCCCTCGACCCGCCACTCCTCGACCATCGCCCGGAGCCCCGGCACATTCGTCTCGTCGACCCGGTACGCGTACACCTCGCCCGGCTCCGCGGCGATGATCGTCTCCAGGAATCGCGTCCCGCCCTTGAGTCGGACTTCTCGCCGCGCCCCGCCGTCCATCGGCCGCGCCAGCGTCACCGCGGAGAACCACTGCGGCCACCCGACGACGTCCTCGGCGAGTGCCCGGTACACGGCGTCCGGCGACGCCGACACCTCACGGGCGAACACGAGCCGCAACGGTGCGGTGTCGACGAAGTCGAGCTCGACGGGGAGAAGTCGGCGTGCCATGAAGGTTCAGCCCCCAAGGTTGAATCGGCGTACGCGGCGCCCGGTGTGGTCAACGGGCTTCGCTCATAGGTGAGTTGACGTCGTGGTGCTCCAGTCGGCCGGTCCCGGCCACCATAACTGGCACACCGTCAGATGTCTGCACCGTCCTCGGGCTCCTCGGGCTCCCCGGCCACCACGAGCCGCATGTGCTCGGCGACCTCCGCCCGCGCCTCGACCTGCAGCCCGCCGTCCGTCACCAACGTGTCCACCTGGTCGAGCGAGGCGAACGAACTCAGCCCCACCGTCCCCCACTTGGTGTGGTCGGCCACCACGACGACCCGCCGCGCGGACTGCACGAGCCGCCGATTGGTCTCCGCCTCCGCCAGGTTCGGCGTGGACAGGCCCGCCTCCGGGCTTATGCCGTGCACCCCGAGGAACAGCACGTCGAAATGGAGCGCCGCGATCGCCTGGTCGGCGACGGGCCCCACCAGGGAGTCCGAGGGCGTGCGCACACCACCGGTCAGGACCACCGTCGCCGCGCCCTGCCGGGACGCCGCGCCGCGCTGCGACGCGTGGAACACATCGGCCACCCGCACCGAGTTGGTCACCACCGTGAGTTCCGGGACGTCGAGCAGCTGCTGGGCCAGCGCGAACGTCGTCGTACCACCGGAGAGCGCGATCGCCGTGCCGGGCGCGGCCAGCGGCGCCGCGGCGCGCGCGATGTCCTCCTTGGCGGTCAGCTCCAGGCCCGACTTGGCCTCGAAGCCGGGCTCGTGCGTGCTCGCCTCGACGACCGGGACCGCGCCGCCGTGCACCTTCTCCACGACACCTTGCCGGGCGAGCGCGTCGAGGTCGCGCCGGACCGTCATGTCGGAGACACCGAGCTTCCTGGTCAGCTCGTTGACCCGGACGCCGCCGCGCCGACGGACCTCGTCGATGATCAGGGCGCGGCGCTGCTCCGCGAGGAGGTTCTGATTCTCGCTCACGTCCGTCGAATCCCTTCGGCTCGTCCCGCCTGCCACCACCGCCGTACCGGCCAGCGCTTTCTCGTCATCCTCGCACGCGCCACCGACACCGGGACCACCGCCCGCGCTGCCGACCTGCGCCGGGGCGGTGCGAGACGGGGTGAATGGGGCGGGGCACCTCGGGGAGATTCCGTGACGGGGGGTGCCCGAGGGGGCGCCGGGCCGGGATCCTGGTCGTGTTCAGAAACGGGGGACACATGAGCACGACGCACGAGCACGAACAACAGCACGGCACCGCGGCGGAACCGGCACCGACATCATCCGCGAAGCCGTCCACGGCCACGGACGAGACCGCCCTGGAACTCCTCGTCCACGGAGTCGGCGGCACCACTCCGCAAGAGATGCTCGACGACCCGAAACCGGTACGGGTGTCGGGCGACGACACGGCGGCCGTCTTCCGGCGGGGCGAGGACGCCGACGCGGAGACACGCCCCGACGACTACCGGGGCAAGCCCGTCCCCGAGGCGTACGTGTGGTGCAACCTCACTTCGGGCAACGGTTCGCGGGCGCTGTGGCTGTTGCTGCTGCCCTTCATGGTGGTGAACCTGTCGCACTGGATGCGCCCCAACGCCCGCCGCTGGACGCGCACCGTACGGCTGTACGGCCTGCTCGTGCGCCTCCTCTCGCTCACCCTGACAGTGCTGCTGGTCGGCGCCGCCTGCGAGGTCGCCCTCGACCTGGCGGCCTGGCAGTGCGCGGGCACATCGGCCTGCGCCGCGCGGCACTCCTGGCTGGGCTTCCTTGCCGACGGCTGGTGGAGCCAGCCCGGCCGCCGTCTCGCGCTCGCCTCGCTCGTCCCGAGCGCCCTGGCGATCCTGCTCTGGTACCTCTCGCACCGCACCTGGAGCGCGTACGAGACGCAGCGCCCGCTGCCACACATGCCCGAGCCCACCGACGGCGAGATCGACAACGCCCTTGGCCGGCCCGGCTTCTGGTACGGACGCCGCCTGGTGGCCCGGCTGCGCTCCGCGCACACCGCGGCCGCGCTGCTCACGGTCGCCGCGGCCGTCGGCACGTCCGCGGCCCGCTTCGACCGGGCACCCGGCGGGCCCGCCCTGCTCGCGGTCCTTGGCTGGGTGATCGTCGGCGCGCTGGTCCTCGGCACGCTCGCCGTCATCGGTGTCGTCGTGCACCGCGGCCGCAGCGAGAGCCGCGTCGACGACACCCTGGACCGCACGGTGGTGCGCGTCCTGCCCTACGGGGCGCTGGCGTTGCTCGTCGTGACCATGGTGTACGCCGCGTGGTCGCGCCCCGGCTGGCAGTCCGGCGGGCGGCTGCCCGGAGACCTGAGCTTCGGCGGCATCGCCCTCGTCCAGGGCGCGCTCGTGCTCGCCCTGGCCTGTGTCGCGCACGCCATCTACCGAACGGCCCGCGACCCGCGCACCGCGCTGCGGGGCCTCGGCGGTCCGGCGACCGCGATGCTCGCGTGCGCGCTGGGCGGCGTGATGACCGGTGGCGTGGCGCAGCGCGTGGCCGACTGGCTGGACGGCACCAGCGGCCTGATCAAGGGCCCGCCGGTGCTGCTGTCCTGGCAGGCCTCCGTCATCCCGCCACTGCTGATCGTGCTCGCCGTCCTGGGCGGGGCACTGGCCCTGCGCACGGCCCGTATCAAGAAGCGCGAGACGGCGCAGGTGGCGGCCGAGTACGACCTCGACGCCAAGCCGGGCGACACCGCCGAACCCCCGGACGCGCACCGCACGGCACGCATCGCGGGCACACGCGCGCGTGCCGCCCTCACCGACAAGGCACCGGTGATGATCGGCGTCGTCTCCTCGGTGACGCTGCTGCTCGGCGCACTCGCCGTGGTCGGGGCCTGGACCACCGGGAAGGTGCCGGCGACGGCGTTCCGGGGCTCGTACGCGATCGTGGAGGGGGCGGCACAGACCGCGCAGGCGCTGGGCTCCTGGCTCATCGGCCTGGGCTTCATACTCTTCGTCACCTGGGGACGCCGCGCCTACAAGGACGCCTCCGCACGCCGCACCATCGGCATCCTGTGGGACGTGGGCACCTTCTGGCCGCGCGCCGCGCACCCCTTCGCGCCCCCTTGCTACGCCGAGCGCGCCGTCCCCGACCTGACCTGGCGGATGGCCACCTGGACGCAGGCCACCGGCGGCCGGCTCATCCTGTCGGGGCACTCCCAGGGCAGCGTCCTCGCGGCCGCGGCCGCCTGGCAACTGCACCCCTCCGTAAGGAAGCGCGTCGGACTGCTCACCTACGGATCGCCCCTCGAGCGGCTGTACGGGCGCTGGTTCCCGGCCCAGTTCGGCCCCGAGGCACTGGCCTCACTGCACCGCCAGGTCGACTGCTGGCGCAATCTGCACCGCGAGACCGACCCCATCGGCGGGCCCATCAAGCTGTCCGGCGAATGCGGCCCCCAGGTCGACCACGAGGCGCTCCTGGACCCGCTCGCGTACGGGCGCACCGCCGAACACCCGCTGCCCGCACCGATCCTGGGTCACAGCGACTACCAGGCCGACCCGGTCTTCGCCGAGGAGCGTGCCCGGCTGCTCGCCCGCCTCAAGCAGGGCGTGCCGCAGCAGCGACCCGAGGGAGACCCGGGGCGGGCCGAGGTTCAGGGCAGCTCCGGCAGGTCCTCCGGGTAGAGGAGCGTGAGCGCGTCGGTGTCCAGGGCGTCGAGCTGGGCGACCCGGCCGGCGTGCCGCTCCACCATCGACTCGAACGTCTGTCGCGCGGTGCGGCCGTTGCCGAACGCGGGCCCCTTCGGGAGCGCCGTGAAGTACTTGAGCAGTGCTTCCGGCGTCCCGTCGGCGAGTCGGTACTCGTGCTCGTCGGCCTGCTGCTCCACGATGCGCAGCAGCTCCTCGGGCACGTAGTCGGAGAACGTGATGGTCCGTGAGAAGCGGGACGCCACACCGGGGTTGGTGGACAGGAAGCGCTCCATCTCCGCGGTGTAGCCCGCGACGATCACGACGACCTCGTCGCGGTGGTCCTCCATGAGCTTCACGAGCGTGTCGATCGCCTCGCGGCCGAAGTCACGCCCGGAGTCCTCGGGGGACAGGGCGTACGCCTCGTCGATGAACAGGACGCCGCCGTGGGCCCGCTGGAAGGCCTCCTGGGTGCGGATCGCGGTGGAGCCGATGTGCTCGCCGACCAGATCCACACGCGACACCTCCACGAGGTGCCCCTGGCCGAGGACGCCGAGCGTCGCGAGGATCTCGCCGTACAGCCGCGCCACCGTCGTCTTGCCGGTGCCCGGGGAGCCCGTGAACACCAAGTGCCGCCGCACGGAGGCCGCCTTGAGGCCCGCCTCCTGGCGCCTGCGGCCCACCTCGATCATGTCGGTGAGCGCGCGCACCTCGCGCTTGACGCTCTCCAGGCCCACCAGAGCGTCGAGTTCGCCGAGCACGAGCTTGGAGGTGCGGGACTCCTTCTCGGGCGCCTGAGGGGCCGCCACGGGCCGCTGGTCGGGCACCGCGCTGAGCAGGCCGACGGTCTGCGTCGCGGTCTGCACGGTCGCCTGCGCCGCCGCCTGAGGGGCCGCCGTCGCCCCGGCGCGCACGCCGCCGCTCTCGTCGCTCGTGCAGTCCTCGATCAGCGGCCCGTCCTCGGCGAACTCGTAGCCGCCGCGCGAACACCGCTCCGTCCGGCACTTCTTGAGGCTCGTACGGCAGCCGTCGATGACGTGGAAGCCGAAGCCGCCGCTGTCCGCGACCCGGCAGCCGTGGAAGCTGCCCCGGCCGCCCGCGGACACGTAGAAGCCGGCCTCGGCGGGCGAGGTGACCGTGCAGCGCTCGATGGTGGGGTCCGCGCCCTTCGTGACGATCACGCCGGTCTGCGTCGCGTCCACGGTGCAGTTGGCGAGCGTCCCGCCGCTGCCGTGGTCGCGGAACCAGGCGCCCGTCGCGGCCTCGCGGATGCGGCAGTCGTCGAGCTGGGCGGTCGCCCCGTCGCTCACCGACACGGCCGTGTTGCGCACTTGGGAGAGGTCGCTGTCCACGACGTCCACGCGCGAGCCGCGGTCGAGCACGAACAGCGCGTCCGGCACGTCGTGCACCCGGCAGGACTCGAGCACGGCCGTCGCGCCGTCGCTGACCCAGACGGCCGGATAGTCGCCCGTACTGTCGTGGATCTCGCACTGGTTGGCGTCCACGCGCGTGCCGGGATCCCACACCGACAGGCCGTTGCGCCCGAACTGGCGGACGGTCGAGCGCGTCAGCGTGAGCACCGACCGGGAGCGCAGGTCGATCGCGTTCTCCGGAACGTCGTGCACGCGGCAGTCGGCGAGGGTGAGCACGGCGTCCGTGTCGAGCGTGACGCCGTCCCCCGTGGTGCGGTGCACATCGCAGTCGGTCAGGTGTGCGGCGGCCCGCCCGGTGATCTGCACACCGGAACCCTTGACCTCGTACACCTCGCAGCCCACGGCCTCCAGGCCGGTGTGCTCACCGGACGCGGACAGGCCCGCGCCCGACGTGTGGTGCACGCGGCAGCGCTCGAGCCGCGGGTGCGCGCCGCCGCGCACCGCGACGCCCGCCTGTCCGGCGGCGACGACCTCGCACTCCTCGAACACGCCGCCCCCGCCGTCGAGCACGGCGATGCCGATGCCGCCGGGGTTGTCGACGGTGCACCGGCGGACCGTGGGCCGGGCGCCGCCGCGCACCTCGACGCCGGTCGCGGACCGGGTCACCACGCGGACGCCGACGATCTCCGGGGCGCCCTCCTCGACGAGCAGCGCGGGCGCCGCCGCGTCCTGCCCCTCGACGTGCAGGTCACGGACGGTCGCGGAGGCCCGTACGGTCACGGGGACGCCGTCCGCGGGGGCGATCCGCACGGAACCGGGGGAGCCCTCGGGGCCACGCAGCGTGATCGCGCGCCGCAGCACCAGGTTCTCGCGGTACGTACCGGGGGCGACGGTCAGCACGTCCCCGTCGGTCGCCGCCTCCAGGGCGGCCGCGAGTGACGCGTACTCACCCGTGCGGCGCCGCCACCGCGAAGTACCGGCGTGCGTCACCTGGACCGAGCCCTGTGCCATGGCGCTGATCTGCCCCCACCTCGTCGTACGCAGGAAGTGGGCGCGCCTCGCGGGGCACCGTTCCTGGCTTTCTCCTGCGCTCTGCCTGCCAAAAGGTGGCTCCACCGTAGCGTGCGCGGAGCACGGGAGTTGACCAGAGCCGCGAGCCTGTGGAGCGCGGTCAGCTGCCCGTGCCGGTCCGGCCCCAGTCGGGTCCGGCGATGTCCCAGGCGCTGTCCCAGCGCGCGTACCGACGGCGCATCATGCGCCACAGGACCAGGCGCCGACCGCCTTCCACCAGGCCGACGACGGCGACGGCCGCACCGAATCCGGCGAGCGCCGCGTGCGTGGCGGCGGTGGGCCGGTCGAGGGGCCGGCCGACGGCGCGGCCCTCGTCGTCCGTCCATACGGAGAACTTGTCGCCGCGGTGCGGCGTCGTGAGCGCGGCGACGACGCGGTCCTGCCGGACGGTGCCGTCCGGCGCCTTCCAGGTCGCCACCACACGGGTGTGTGCGTCACGCGCCGTGGAGGTCTCCGGGTCGGGGTCCAGCGGCGGCTGTGCCACCTTGTGCACCACGGTCGCCGTCACCTCGTGACGCATACTGCGCTGCTCCTCCACGGAGCGGTACAGAGCGTCACGCGACACGGATCCCGCGATCACGCCGACCACCGGCGCGGCGACGACGATGAGGAACAGTGCGACCAGGGCGACCCAGGCCTCTGCCAGGTCGGTCCCGCGGCACACCGGATTGTGGCGCCAGCGCCAGAGCCCGATCAACGCTCGCACGGTCTGCACCCCCTTCCGGGTCTGTCATAACCCCGAACGGCAGCGCCCGCATGCCGGAGGAGAGAAGAGAGAGCGACGTCACCTGGCTTGCTCGCCCCTGCCCACCGACGCTTCCGACACTGCCATTGTCTCTCAACGAGCATGCCGCGGCGCCGGGTTCCCCGACCGGGTGACGGTTATTCGAGGATGGTCAAGGGATCACCGATACGCATGGTGCCCGTCGATTCGGGTACCAGGTTCGTGCCGAAGCACAGCTGGTCGCCGAACCGGCGGTGCCGGGCCAGCGTGCGCAAGGGCTCCTTGCCACGCTCCGCGGTCTGCTGGTTCGTCGTCGTGACCACGCAGCGGCCGCTCTTCTTGGCGACGCGGAACGGGACCCCGCCGATCGCGATGCGCGACCAGTCGTCCTCCGCCCACGGAGGCGTGCCGGCGACCACGACATTCGGCCGGAACCGGTTCATGGGCAGCGGGCCCTCGTCGGCGTGGTCACCCTGAGCGATCAAGGAGTTGAGGGCGTCGAGCGAGGAGAGCGTCGTCAGGAGCAGCGGGTAACCGTCGGCGAAACTCACCGTCTCGCCCGGGCGCGCGTACTCCGGGTCGATGGGGCGTCTGGTCGCCGGGTCGTCCAGGTGCATCAGGCGTATCCCGGTGCCGAGGTACGCGCTCCACCACGCGTGGGCCGTGCGGTCGGCGGGGACCGCCTCGACCTTGTCCGACCAGACCTCGATCGTGGTCGTCTCCTGCGGCTCGGGCACCGCGACGGTCAGCGGGTCCATCCCGGGGGCCGACACGCGAACGCCGCCGCCGGGCAACTGCTCGGCGGCGGCCAATGCCAGGCGCGGGTGCGGCCGTTGGGTGACGATCTTGTCGTCCGTGCCCACCAGCACCCAACGCCGGTCTCCGGCAAGGCCCCACGGCTCCACGACGGCCTCGCGCGGAGCGTGCCCCCGGACCGCCTTGAGCGGGTGGACATGGATCGAACTGAGTGCTGGCTGCGACATGCCGGTGATTGTGCCAGCAGCCACGGACATCGTCCGTGGCTGCTGTGGTGGGCCGGGGCGTTCCGGCCGTGTTGAGTCAGTAACCGCGGTACTGCTGGCGGTTGTACGGATCCTCGTACGGCGCGGGGGCGGGCCGCGGTGTGGCCGGGCGCATCGCCTCGTAGCCGGTCGCGGGGCCCGGCGCGGGGCGCTGCGGCTGCTGGGCCTGCTGGCCCGGATAGCCGCGCGGGGCGCTCGCCTGCTGCGGGATGTACGCGGCCGGAGCCGCCTGCATCGGGGCGCTCTGCTGATGCGGATAGCCGTACTGCGGCGCGGGCGCGGAGTGCGCCGAGGGCAGGGCGGGCAGCGCGGCAGGCAGCGCCGGCAGGTGGCTGTTGCTGTCGTACGCGGAGGGGACCCGGATCGGGGCGATCTGCGGCGTACCCCGTTCCGCGACGAGTGAGTCGTAGATCGGAGTGTCCGGGAAGGACGGCGCGGAGTAGTAACCGCCGCCATATGTGGAGCGGGGGGAGGTCATGACACATAAGTTAAGCCCACGATGTGGTCGTTGGGGTAGACCGATAAGAGGGTTCTTTTGCGTGTCGTGTGTGACCGCGCGTCCTCAATGCGAGCGAACTTGGGGAAAACGGTCGTCGCCCGGGGCGGTTTTCCTGTAGGGCCCAAGATTTCAGGGGGTTACCGGCGGTTGGCCAGTGATCTTCGAACCGGCCTCTGGAGGTCCGAAGGCTCCAGGGAATATGTTGGCCGGTAACCCCGGGGGGCGGGTGTTTGGGGCGGACATGACAATGCCTAAAGGAGTGAATGTCGGGGGACCGGCTTCGGCCGTACGCATCGAATTGGGCCGGCGTTCAGGCCCCGGTGTACCCGACGTCGACGCAGCGGACGGGTCCGAACTCGCCCGCTACGAAAGCGCGGACGCGACGGTGGAGACAGCCTTCGTCCTCGGTGAACTGTACCGTCGTCAGGAAGCCTGGAAGTTCCGGGCCGTGGGCCAGGACTCACGAAGGCCTCTCCCACCGTCTCCCTGGCGAAGCAGGGCGGTACGTCATGAACTGGACGCGGGGCCGCAAGTGGCGTGCCGCGGCGAGCCGTTCACCCCCGCTCGGGCGCGGCGTACGTGCGCCCCTTCCAGGCCGCGCCCCGCCCCCTGTAGTGCTGCACGGCGGAATCCACCGTCATCAGGAGGTACAGCAGCGCGGTGAACGGCAGCAACGGCGCCAGCCACAGCGTCTGCCGGTAGTAGCGCAGTATGGGGACGTACGTTCCCGCCATCACCGCCCAGGCGAGCGCTCCGAGCAGCACGGTCGGCGCGCTGCCCAGGGCCAGACCGACGATCAGCGCTACCGGCGGCACCAGGTAGACCAGGGCGAGGCCCAACACCGTGGCGAGCAGCACCAGCGGGTTGTGCCGCAGTTGCGCGTACGCGCTGCGCGACACCATGTGCCACAGATCGGCCAGACGCGGATACGGCCGCACGCTGTCGACGCGCTCGGCCAGGCCCAGCCAGATGCGCCCGCCCGACCGCTTCACGGCCCGCGCGAGCGACACGTCGTCGATGACCGCCTGCCGGATCGCGTCCGGGATCCGCGCCCGCTCGGCCGCCTCGGTGCGCAGCAGGACGCAGCCGCCCGCCGCCGCGGCCGTGCGCGCGCCCTGCCGCGCGATCCACCGGAACGGGTAGAGCTGCGCGAAGAAGTACACGAACGCGGGCACGACCAGCCGCTCCCACACGCTCTCCACCCGCAGCCGCGCCATCTGCGACACCAGGTCGAAGCCGCCCGTGCGCGCCGCCGCCACCAACTCGCGCAGGCTGTCCGGCTCGTGCGCGATGTCGGCGTCGGTCAGCAGCAGGAACTCGGGGGCACGCGCGCGTGCCAGGCCGATGCCGTGCCGCACCGCCCACAGCTTCCCGGTCCAGCCCGCGGGCGGCTCGCCCGGTGAGTCGACGGTGAGGGGTAGTCCGCCGAACCGCTCCGACAGCGTCCGTGCGACCTCGCCCGTACCGTCCGAACTGCCGTCGTCCACCAGGAAGATCTCCGCCCGCCCCGGATAGTCCTGGGCCAGCAGGGACGGCAGGCTGTCCGGCAGCACCTCCGCCTCGTCGCGGGCCGGCACCACCACGCACACGTCCGGCCAGCTCCCCGGCTCGGTGCGCGGCGGCAGACGCAGGTCCGTACGCCAGAAGAAGCCCTGGCACAGCAGGAGCCACAGCCATGCGGCGAGCGAAGCCGCGGTGATCCACACAACGACGTCCATCCGCCGCAGTCTGCCCCACCGGACCCCACCGGCAGGGGCATTGTCGGACCGATCGTCTATGGTTTCCGGGTGAAGATCGCGCTGATGGACTCGGGAATCGGACTGCTCGCGGCCGCCGCCGCGGTACGGCGCCTGCGCCCCGATGCGGACCTCGTGCTCTCCTCCGCCCCGGAGACCATGCCGTGGGGGCCGCGTACCCCCGAGGACGTCACCGAGCGGGCGCTCGCCGTCGCCGAGGCCGCCGCCGCGCAGGGCCCGGACGCGCTGATCATCGCCTGCAACACCGCGTCCGTGCACGCGCTGCCCGCGGTGCGCGCGCGGCTCGAACCGCGGATCCCCGTCATCGGCACCGTCCCCGCGATCAAGCCCGCCGCCGCGGCCGGTGGCCCGGTCGCCATCTGGGCCACGCCCGCGACCACCGGAAGCCCCTACCAGCAGACGCTGATCCGGGACTTCGGGGGCGGCGCCCAGGTCACCGAGGTGCCCTGCCCCGGCCTCGCCGACGCGGTGCAGTGGGCCGACGAGGAGGGCATCGACCGGGCCATCGAGGCCGCGGCCGCCCTCACTCCCCGTGATGTAAGGGCCGTCGTCCTGGGCTGCACCCATTACGAGCTGGTCGCGGAGCGTATCCGCGCCGCGGTGCAGCAGCCGGACGCCGAAACGCTCGTCCTGCACAGCAGCGCGGGCGCCGTCGCCGCACAGGCGCTGCGCCGGATCGGTGAGGGCCCTCAGGCCGCGTCCGAGGCGCGCGGGCGGCTCACGGTGCTGCTGGGCGGCCGGGAGGAAGCGCTGCCCAAGGAGGCGCTGGCCTACGCGGAGGGCCGCGACCTGCAGGCGCTGAGCCACGCGGGCTGAGCAGCGGCACCGGCCCGGACCACAGGGCTGCCCACCCGGATCGGCCCGGCCCGGCCCACAGGGCTGCGCAAGCCGGTGCCGGACCCGCGGAACTTGAGTAGTCTCGATTGCATGAGGGAACACGCCCCCGACGAGCACTCAGGGCGACGATCTTCCGCCCCCGCGAGCGACATCTGGACCGGCCGCGCGCACAACCGCGTGCAGTGGTTCCTTGCCTGCGGCGGGCTCGCCTGCCTTGCCCTGGGCATCGAGCTGGCCGTGGACAACTCCTGGGCCACCGGGATACTCGCCCTGGCCATGTCCGTGGTCGGCCTGATCGCCGTGGGCCTGCTCATCCTGTTCGGCACCCTCGCCTTCCTCCACGTAGCGGTGAAGGTCGACAAGGACCACCTCGAAGTGCGCTGCGGCCACGTCGGCCTGCCGCGCCGCCGTATCCCGCTCGCCCATGTGGTCGAGGCCGACTTCGCGCCCCGCGTCACGCCCCGGCAGTGGGGCGGCTGGGGCTACCGCTGGCGCCCGGAGATCGGCACGGCCGTCGTGGTGCGGCGCGGTGAGGGCGTGGTGCTGCGCCTCGGCGACGGCCGCAGGTTCACGGTGACCGTGGACGACGCGGAGAGCGCGGTGCGGCACATCCGCGACCGTCTGAACCCCACCGCCGCGGGCGGGGCCCTCTGAGCCCGCCCCCGACCGACACACTCAGTCGCGGCCGTCCCGGAGCAGCTCCGGGGCGGCCGCGTCGTCGTCGGGCGGCCCGTCCGTGAGGGGTTCCGCCGTGGCGATCCCGGCGAGCAGCCCCACGCCCACGGTCACCGTCGTGAAACTGAGCGCGTTGCCGACCGTCGCCATCGCGGCCACCGCGGTCAGGGCGGCGCCCGCCGCCAGCACGACCTGCGTCGACCGCGCGGAGCGCCACAGGACGTACAGCAGCCAGCAGTAGGCCGCCGCGAGCAGCAGCACGCCGACGAGCCCCTGTTCGGCCGCCACCTGGAGGACGGCTGAGTGAGGCTTGCCGTCGGAGAGCGGGGACTGCGCGAGCGTCGGGCTGAGGTCCTCGAAGCGCCCCGGTCCCGTGCCCAGGACGGGATGCGCCTCGGCGAGATGCACGGCGTCGCGCCACAGCAGGATCCGCCGGGGCGAGAGCCAGGTCTCCAGGGAGTCCGTCGGGCCGGCCGGCAGCGCGCCCTTGGCGAGCGCCACACCGAGGCCGGCCACCACCGCCGTGGCGAGGCCGAGGCCCGCCAGACCGAGCGCCCGGTTGCGCAGCCGGGCCGCGGCGAGCGAGCACAGGACGACACCCGCGCACACCGTGACCCCGGCCGGCGAGTCGACGACGGCCGCCACCGCCACGCTGCCCACCGCCAGGACGTGCAGCACGGACCGCAGCGCCCGCTGCCGCGCCGCCCAGGCGGCGCAGCACAGCGCTCCCGCCGACAGGGCGAGCAGCGCCGCGGTCGCACCGACCCGGCCGAGCGGCGTCACGACATCCGGTGCGGGAGCCGCGTACGGGTCGGTGAGCGCGAGGCACAGGCCACCGAGCCCCACCGCACAGGACGCGCCGACCGGGACCAGCGCCCCACCGATGCGCCCGCACGCGTACCCCGCGATCACGGCGAACACCGCGAGGAGCGCCCCTTCCGGTCTGCCCGCCCGCGCGGTCGCGCTGATCAGCGACCACGCGGCACAACATCCGAGAACCGCGACCCCCATCGCGTCCGAGGCGCCGCGGTGCTCGCGCAGCGCACCGTCCGTCCCCGCATCCGCCGACCACCCCGTCGTACCCACCCGTCGCCCCCCGACGTCGCCGGGTCCCGGACGCGAGGCCGGACGCGGCCGCGCTGTAGGGAACCGGGCCACACGGTAACCGCTGGTTGGCCGCGGCGGCCCGGTGTTGCGCAGGAACGATGCGCCTCAAGGCGGGCCTGGGGCGTGCCGACCGGCATGTCGGGCTGACAGCGCCGCGCCGTACACTCCCCGGGTGACCGCCACCGCACCTCCCGTAGCCCCGTCTGACGAGCCCGAAGAGCAGTCGGCGCTGTCGAGGGTCGGCTCCCGCCTGCGACGGTTCGTGCCGCTCGCGCTCGCGGTGATCGCCGGGCTGCTCCTGTACGTGAGCTTTCCGCCGCGCGAGCTCCCGTGGCTCGCGCCGATCTCCTTCGCGCTGTTCGGTGTGGCCGTGTACGGGCGGCGGCTGAGAGCGGGCTTCGGACTCGGCCTGGCCTTCGGGCTCGCCTACTTGGTGCCGCTGCTCTCCTGGACCGGCGTCGACGTCGGTCCGCTGCCATGGCTGGCGCTCGCCGCCGCGGAGGCACTCCTTGTGTCGCTCGCGGGCCTGGGCATCGCCTACGTGTCGCGGCTTCCGCTGTGGCCGCTGTGGGCCGGCGGCGTCTGGATCGCGTCCGAGGCGCTGCGCGCGCGTGCCCCGTTCGGTGGCTTCCCCTGGGGGAAGGTCGCGTTCGGACAGCCCAGCGGGGTGTTCCTGCCGCTCGCCTCGCTGGGCGGCACCCCGCTGCTCGGCTTCGGCGTGGTCCTGTGCGGCTTCGGGCTCGGGGCCCTGGTCCTGCGGGTCAGGAAGGTGCGCGGGGCGCCGTCCGAGGATGCGTCGCCGGTGGGGAAGCCGTCCTTCCTGAAGGGCCTCGTCAAGGACAAGGGGGCCGCCACCGCCGCCGCGTTCACCATCGCCCCGGTCGTCGCCGGAGCGCTCGCGATGCCCCTCGTGGCGACCGGCGCCGAGGCGGGCACCGCGCGCGTGGCGCTCATCCAGGGCAACGTTCCGCGCATGGGCCTCGACTTCAACGCCCAGCGTCGCGCCGTTCTCGACTACCACGTGCGCGAGACCATGAAGCTCGCCGCGAAGATCAAGTCGGGGCAGGTCGAGCGACCCGACCTCGTGCTGTGGCCGGAGAACTCCTCGGACATCGACCCGTACGTCAACCAGGACGCCTACGACGAGATCACCAAGGCCGCGCAGGCCGTGGGGGTGCCGATCTCGGTGGGTGCCGTGGTGACGGCCGAGGACGGCACGCCCCGCAACCGGCTCATCCAGTGGGACCCCAAGACGGGCCCGGGGGCCGTCTACGACAAGCGGCACCTGCAGCCGTTCGGCGAGTACATGCCGTACCGCGGCTTCTTCCGGATCTTCAGCAAGGACGTCGACCGGGCGGGCAATTTCGTGCCCGGCAAGAAGCCCGTCGTCTTCGACATGGCGGGCACCAAGATCGGCAACGTCACCTGCTACGAGGCCGCGTTCGACGACACGGTGCGTGACCAGGTCCGCGAGGGCGCGCAGATCCTGTCCGTGCCGAGCAACAACGCGACGTTCGAGCGCAGCCAGATGACGTACCAGCAGCTCGCCATGGACCGGGTGCGGGCCGTCGAGCACGGCCGGGCCGTGATGGTCCCGGTCACCAGCGGGGTCAGCGCCGTGATCCGCGCCGACGGCTCGATCGCGCAGCGCACCGGCATGTTCGAGCCCGCCACGCTGCTCGCCGACGTCCCGAAGCGCACGTCGCAGACGCTCGCCACGCGCGCGGGCGCGTGGCCCGAGGCGCTGCTCGTCGCGATCGGCGTCGGGGGTCTCGGCTGGGCGTTCGCGCGGACCCGCGCGGGGCGTCGCTCGGACGCCTGACGGGGCCTGTGGCCTGCCGGTTCGTTGGGGCGTACAGGTACGCTCGTCGGCATGGCGACTCCTGAATTCATCCGTACGATCCGGGCCACCGCCGGCCACCAGCTGCTGCTTCTGCCGGGGGTCAGTGCCATCGTCTTCGACGACGACGGCCGGGTGCTGCTCGGGCGGCGCGCGGACACCGGAATGTGGTCGATCATCGGCGGAATCCCGGAGCCCGGAGAGCAGCCCGCGGACGTCGCCGTGCGCGAGGTGTTCGAGGAGACCGGCATCGAGTGTGTCGTCGAGCGCGTCGTGCTGGTGCAGGCCCTTCAGCCGATCACGTATCCCAACGGCGACCAGTGCCAGTTCATGGACACGTCCTTCCGCTGCCGGGCCACCGGCGGCGAGGCGCGCGTCAACGACGACGAGTCGCTGGACGTCGCCTGGTTCGACCTGGACGCGCTGCCGCCGCTCGAGGAGTTCTCGCTGTTCCGGATCAAGCAGGCCCAGTCGGAGGCACCCACATGGTTCGAGACCATGGCTGAGCGCTGAAGTATGGGTGCTGCCCACATCGGGCGGCGCCGATCAGCTGCCTAGGGTGCGAGGCATGACGCCGCGCACCCCGCTGATCGCACCCGCCGCCCCCGAGCTCGAACTCGGCGGCCGCACCGCACTCGTCACCGGCGCCGCCAGTGGCATCGGCCGGGCCTGCGCCCTGCGCCTCGCCGCGGCGGGCGCCAAGGTGAGAGCGGTGGACCGGGACGCGGCAGGGCTCGAGGCGCTGGCCGACGAGGCCGACGGCGTGGAGCCGTACGTCCTGGACTTGACCGACCTCGACGCCGCGGAGGAAGCGGCGGCGGGCACCGACGTCCTCGTGAACAACGCCGGCATCCAACTGGTCCGGCCCATCGAGGAGTTCCCGCCCGAGGTCTTCCACACCGTGCTCACCGTGATGCTGGAGGCCCCGTTCCGGCTGCTGCGCGGCGCGCTGCCGCACATGTACGGGCAGGGCTGGGGCCGCGTCGTGAACGTGTCGTCGGTGCACGGGCTGCGGGCCTCCGCGTACAAGTCCGCGTACGTGGCCGCGAAGCACGGGCTCGAGGGGCTGTCGAAGACGGCCGCGCTGGAAGGGGCGGCGCACGGCGTCACGTCGAACTGTGTGAACCCCGGCTATGTGCGCACGCCGCTCGTCGAGCGCCAGGTCGCCGACCAGGCCGCCGCGCACGGCATCCCCGAGGAGCGGGTGCTCGGCGAGGTGATGCTGCAGGACAGCGCGATCAAGCGGCTCATCGAACCGTCCGAGGTCGCCGAGGCCGTCGCGTACCTGTGCACGCCGCAGGCCTCGTTCATGACCGGCACGTCCCTCGTGCTCGACGGCGGCTGGTCCGCCCACTGAACCCGCCCGGGCATTCGCCGGTTTCCGGGTGGTTTCGCACGGAACGCGGTCCCTCGGCCGGGTGACCACGATTCCGTGACGACCCGAGTTGTCCACAGGGCTGGCAGGCCCCACCGCTCGACGGGTAATCCTTGTCCGCATGTCGCGCCACCAACCGCACTCAGCCAGCGCCTCCGGCCCGGTGACCACCGAGGACCCACAGGCCCCGTTCCTGGAACTGCTCGCCAGGGGCGCCTCCGCCGATGCCTACGAACAGCCGGTGCTGCTCGCCCGGGCGGAGGGCGCGGCGCCTGAGCGGATAGCGGCACTCGAGGCGGCCAAGGCGCTCGCGCTGCGGGTGCGCGCGGAGATGGAGGGCAGGCGGCGCCGCGAGGCGGAGCTGTCCGCGCTGTTCGAGACCGCGCACGACCTCGCGGGCCTGCGCGACCTGGACGCGGTGCTGCAGGCCATCGTCCAGCGGGCCCGCTCGCTGCTCGGCACCGACGTCGCCTATCTGACGCTGAACGACCCGGCCAGGGGCGACACCTACATGCGGGTCACCGAGGGCTCGGTCGCGGCGCGCTTCCAGCAGTTGCGCCTCGGCATGGGGGAGGGCCTCGGCGGCCTCGTCGCGCAGACCGCGCGACCGTACGTCACCGACGACTACGGGCACGACGTGCGCTTCCAGCACACCCGCAGCATCGACGCGGGCGTCGGGGACGAGGGGCTCGTCGCCATCCTCGGCGTACCGCTCATGCTGGGCGCGCAGGTGATCGGCGTGCTGTTCGCCTCCGACCGCCGCGCGCGGGTCTTCGAGCGCGAGGAGATCGCGCTCCTCGGCTCCTTCGCGGCGCTCGCCGCGGCCGCCATCGACACCGCGAACCTGCTCACGGAGACACGGCAGGCGCTGAACGAGCTGGAGCGCGCCAACGAGATCATCCGCGACCGCAGCGGCGTCATCGAGCGCGCGTCCGACGTGCACGACAGACTCGCCGAGCTGGTGCTGCGCGGCGGCGGAGTGCACGACGTGGCGGCGGCCGTCTCCCAAGTCCTGGACGGCGCCGTGGAGTTCACCGATCCGGAGGCGGCGCCCGGCCACGCCCTCGAAGCCTCCCGGGCCGACGGGCACGCGGTGCGGCACCGGGACGACTGGGTCGCGGCCGTCGCCGCCGGCGGCGAGCTGCTCGGCGCCCTCGTGCTGCGCGGTCACCCGGGACTCGACCCGGTCGACCAGCGGACCCTGGAGCGCGCCGCCATGGTCACCTCGCTGCTGCTGCTCGCCCGGCGCTCCGCGGCCGAGGCCGAACAGCGGGTGCGCGGCGAGCTCCTCGACGACCTGCTCGACGGGCGCGACCGGGACCCCCGGCTGCTGCGCGAGCGAGCGGAGCGGCTGCACGCCGACCTCGACGCGACCCATGTGGTGCTCGCCGCCCGCCTGGAGAGCACCGGTGACGCCGAGCGGGAGGCGGCCGCGCGCCGCCGCTTGTGGTCCGCGGCCAACCACCTCGCGGCCACCCGGCACGGCCTGGCCGCCGCGCGGGACGGCGGCACCGTCCTGCTGCTCCCGGCGGACACCACCGACGCCTCGCAGCTGGCGTCGCACGTCGCGGGCCGGCTGGCCGAGGCGATCCACGAGAGCGTCACCGTGGGCGCGTCGGCCCCCGTCGCCGGCCTGGCGGGGCGGACCGAGAGAGCCGCCGCCGCGTACGTGGAGGCGCAGCGCTGCCTCGACGCGCTGCGGCTGCTCGGCAGGTCCGGGCAGGGAGCCGCGGCCGAGGACTTCGGGTTCCTCGGGCTGCTGCTCGCCGACAGCAGGGACGTCGGGGGATTCGTCACCCGCACCATCGGCGAGGTCGTCACGTACGACGAGCGCAGGGGTACCGACCTGCTCCGCACCCTCGACGCCTACTTCGCGTCCGGCATGAGCCCGGCCCGTACGAAGGACGCGCTGCATGTGCACGTGAACACGGTCGCGCAGCGCCTTGAGCGGGTCGGCCGGCTCCTCGGCGAGGACTGGCAGACACCGGAGCGCGCACTGGAGATCCAACTGGCGCTGCGGCTGCACCGGTTGGCGGCCCCGGACATAGCCTGACCCCGTCCGCGGGGGCGGACGGGGTCAGGTAGGCAGAAAACCCGGCCAGAAGCTCCGGTCAGAAGCCCGGGTCAGAAGTCCTGGTCAGACGCGGTGGACCTTGGCACGCCGGTCGTTGTCGGCCGCACTGCCGGTGTGCGCGCCGTGCCCGGCGCCGATGTCGGCCAGGTCGCGGTGCCGGGTCTCCTTCGCCACGCCGACGGCGATCAGGGTGAGGAGCGCGGCCGCGATGACGTACAGGGAGATCGGCGTCGAGGAGTCGTACTCGGACAGCAGCGCCGTCGCGATGAGCGGTGCGGGCGCGCCCGCCGCCACCGAGGCGAACTGCGCGCCGATGGACGCCCCGGAGTAGCGCATCCGCGTCGCGAACATCTCGGAGAAGAACGCGGCCTGCGGGGCGTACATGGCGCCGTGCAGGACCAGGCCGACGGTCACGGCGAGGAGCAGGCCACCGAAGCTCGCGGAGTCGATGAGGGAGAAGAACGGGAACATCCACAGGCCGACGCCGGCCGCGCCCAGCAGATACACGGGCCTGCGGCCGATCCGGTCGGAGAGGGCGCCCCAGGCGGGGATCACGGCGAAGTGCACGGCGGACGCGATGAGCACGGCGTTCAGCGCGGTCTGCTTCGAGACACCGGCCGACGTGGTGGCGTACACGAGGATGAAGGCGGTGATGACGTAGTAGCTGATGTTCTCGGCCATGCGGGCGCCGATGGCGACCAGGACATCGCGCCAGTGGTGCCGCAGGACCGCGACCAGCGGCAGCTTCTCCACGGTGTCGGCGGCCGCCTTGCGGGCGTCGGCGCGGGCCAACGCCTCCTTGAAGACGGGGGATTCATCGACGGACAGACGTATCCACAGACCCACGAGCACGAGCACGCCGGAGAGGAGGAACGGGATCCGCCAGCCCCAGTCGGTGAACGCGGCATCCGAGATCAGGGCGGTCAGGGCCGAGAGCACGCCGGTCGCCAGGAGCTGTCCCGCGGGGGCGCCGGTCTGCGGCCAGGATGCCCAGAAGCCGCGGCGCCGGGCGTCACCGTGCTCGGACACGAGGAGCACCGCGCCGCCCCACTCGCCGCCGAGGGCGAAGCCCTGGACGAGGCGGAGCACGGTGAGCAGCACGGGGGCGGCGGTGCCGATGGTCGCGTGGGTCGGGAGCAGGCCGATGGCGAAGGTGGCGCCGCCCATCATGAGCAGGCTCACCACCAGGAGCTTCTTGCGGCCGAGCCGGTCGCCGTAGTGCCCGAAGACGAGCGCGCCCAGCGGGCGGGCGGCGAAGCCGACGGCGTAGGTGAGGAAGGAGAGGAGGGTGCCGACCAGGGGATCGGAGTCGGGGAAGAAGAGCTTGTTGAACACCAGCGCCGCGGCGCTGCCGTAGAGGAAGAAGTCGTACCACTCGATCGTGGTGCCTATGAGACTCGCCGCGACAATGCGCTTGAGGTTTCCGGGCGTTGGTGGAGCGGTTGCTGCGGAGGCCATGTGCACCACTTCCAGGCGTTGATGGGGACGTGTATCTGCTGGCACAAGGTAGGAACACGCAGGTCAGCGGCACATGTGGTGGGACACCATACTTTCGGGGCCGACTGTGGCCGTCCGACACGGAAGTCCGGTCCGAAAACGACGAGTTGGGGGAACGGTTCGGGTTTGTGATGACCGCCAGTGGCTAACCCGGATGCCATGAGTGAACCGAGCAAGGGAACGGATCAGCAGAACGAGACCATGAAGCGGACGACCGCTTCCCGGGCGCGTGACAGCGCCGACAAGGCGACGGCGCCCGTGAGCGACGCCGCTGAGAAGACCGGGGCCAAGGTCGGTGAGGCGGCCGCGGTCGCGCAGCAGGCGACCGGGCAGGTCACCACCGCGGCCCGGACGGCCTGGACCGCCCTGGCTCACCGGAAGATGCTGGCCATGGGCGTCGGGGCCGGGGTCACAGCCGTCGGTGCCGCTTCGTACGCCGTCGGCCGCCGTGCCGGACGGCGTCCGTAGGACGTCGTACGCGGTGTGCGGCGCATCCGCGCGGTCCCGGACTGAGTGCGCGGACTCGGGGAACGCGGCGATGTATGGCTGTACTGAGGAAATGCGCACGTCCGATGCTCGCCTCCGCGTTCGTGGCCGGTGGGCTGTCCACCGTCCGTGCCCCTGAGCGCGTGGCGCCCGCCGCGGAACCGGTGGCCGTTCCCGTGGCCTCCCGCGTACCACGGCTGCCGGAGAACCCCGAGCAACTGGTCCGGATCAACGGCGCCGTGCACATCGGGGCCGGGCTGCTGCTCGCCGCCGGGGTGGTCCCGCGGCTTGCCGCGCTGGCGCTCGCCGGGACGCTCGTGCCGACGACACTGGCCGGTCACGCCTGGTGGAAGGAGGAAGATTCCGAACAACGTGCCCAGCAGCGCACCCAGTTCCTGAAGAACCTGTCCCTGATGGGCGGCCTGCTCATCACGGCGGCCGACACCCACGGCAAGCCGTCGGCCGCCTACCGGGCCCGCGGCGCGACGCGCGATGCCGCCGGCACTGTCCGGGGTGCGACCAGTGGGGCGGCCAAGAGCGTGCGGGATACCGCCGACCACGTGCGCGCGCTGCCCGCGCAGGCCCAGCAGGCCATCGACAAGCGCCTCTGAGGTCTGCCCGGCCACCTGGGCGGCGTCCACGGATGCCGGCCACCAGGTCGTACGGCACGCTGGAGGCGTACGCCGAGGTGGCCGGAGGTGGCGATGGAGCCCGTGCGGGCGCTGGAACGGATCGCGTTCCTGCTGGAGCGGGACGGCGCGCCCACCTACCGGGTGCGGGCGTTCCGGACCGCCGCGGAGGTGATCGCCGGCCTGGGCGACGCCGAGGTCGCGCGGCACGTCGAGGCGGGCTCGCTGGAGTCGCTCAAGGGCATCGGCCCCAAGACCGCCGCCGTGATCCGGGAGGCGGCCGCGGGGCAGGTCCCCGACTACCTCACGCACCTCGAGGAGGAGCTCGCCCGCACGGTGCCGCTGGAGGGGGAGGCGGGCGTGGAACTGCGCTCCCTGCTGCGCGGCGACTGCCACCTGCACTCCGACTGGTCGGACGGCGGCAGCCCCATCGAGGAGATGGGCCGCGCCGCCCGGGACCTCGGCCACGAGTGGGCGGTGCTCACCGACCACTCGCCGCGCCTGAAGGTGGCCCGCGGCCTGTCGCCGGAGCGGCTGCGGGAGCAGTTGGACGTGGTGGCGGAGCTGAATGCGAGCTGGGCGCCGTTCCGGCTGTTGACCGGCATCGAGTGCGACATCCTCGACGACGGCTCGCTCGACCAGGAACCCGAACTGCTGGAGCGCCTGGACGTGGTCGTCGTGTCGGTCCACTCCAAGCTGCGGATGGACGCCACCGCGATGACCCGCCGCCTGGTCACCGCCGTCGGCAACCCGCACGCCGACATCCTCGGCCACTGCACCGGACGCCTGGTCACCGGCAAGGGGCGGCCGGAGTCGCAGTTCGACGCGGACGAGGTGTTCGCGGCGTGTGCGGAGGCCGGTACCGCCGTGGAGATCAACAGCCGGCCCGAACGGCTCGACCCGCCGCGCCGTCTGCTGCGCAAGGCCGTGGCGGCCGGCACGCTCTTCGCCATCGACACCGACGCCCACGCCCCCGGTCAGCTCGACTGGCAGCTGTTCGGATGTGCGCGGGCCGAGCAGTGCGGGGTTCCTGCGGAGCGGGTGGTGACCACGTGGTCGGCGGAGGAGTTGCTCGGGTGGGCCGGGGGCGGGGCGAGCCCCGCATAGGGCCCCGCCCCGCCCACCGGCGCAAAAGATTCGGGGCACTGCCCCGGACCCCGCTGCTCAATCGCCGCAGGGGCTTAAGCGTCGGAACCGGATGCCCCGGCGGCCTCGTGTACCCACTGGGGTGCGTCATGCAGATCATCGAGGTCACAGGTTTCGCCGTCCGGTCCGCCGTGATCACCATGCGGAGCAGCGGCACACCGCTGGAATTCGTGCTCTTCCCCATGCTGCACGTCGCGGCGCCGACGTTCTACGCGCAGGTCAGGCTCCGGCTGCGGACGTGCGACCTCGTCGTCATGGAGGGCATCCGCGGCAGGTCGGCCGCGGCGAGCACCCTCACGCTCGCGTACCGCTTCGCCCCGCGCAGGAGCCGTAACGGGCTGCAGGAGCAGAGCGACGAGCTGCTGCTGCCCGACGGCATCCCGGTGGTCCACGCGGACGTGAGCGCGGCGGAGGCGATCGCGGACCTGAAGGCCCTGTCACGGTGGACGTATCCGCTGATGCTGCTCGCGGCACCCGTGATGGGGCTGGTCTTCGCGCTGCGCGGGCCGCGCGCCTTCCTCGACGAGGACCTGGCGGTCGACGATCTGCCGACGACCCTGCGGGCGGAACTGCTGGCCGACGACCCGGTGGCGCACGCCATGACGGACCGCCGCGACCGACGGCTGCTCGACGCGCTCGACGAGATCCACGCCAAACACAACGCCAAACACAACGCCGAGCACCGCACCGAACCGCTGCGGGTCGCCGTCGTCTACGGGGCCGGGCACATACCGGCGATCGTGACGGGACTGCGGGAGCGCCATGGCTACCGGCCCCGCGACGCGGAATGGCTCACCGTCTGCGTCCCGGGGTGAGCCGCCGGCCACGCCACCCGCGATCTTGGCGGGCAGACCCCTTTCGAATCCTGGCCGAGGAGGAGATATCTTGATGTCGAGCAATCCGATACAAGACTTCAGATGACGTGGAAGACGTGGAAGCGGAGCACCCGGTGACTGACTCGACCATCATTTACACGCACACAGACGAGGCCCCGGCCCTCGCGACGTACTCCTTCCTGCCGGTCATCGAGGCCTACGCGTCCACCGCCGGTGTCGGCGTCGAGACCCGTGACATCTCCCTGGCCGGGCGCATCCTCGCCCAGTTCCCGGAGTACCTGACCGAGGAGCAGCGCGTCCCGGACGCCCTCGCCGAGCTCGGCGAGCTGGCCAAGACGCCGCAGGCCAACATCATCAAGCTGCCGAACATCTCGGCCTCGGTCTCGCAGCTCAAGGCCGCCATCGAAGAGCTGCGCGAGCACGGATACGCGCTGCCGGACTACCCGGACGAGCCGAAGACCGACGAGGAGCGCGAGGTCGGCGCCCGCTACGACAAGGTCAAGGGCTCCGCCGTCAACCCGGTCCTGCGCGAGGGCAACTCCGACCGCCGCGCCCCCGCCTCGGTGAAGAACTACGCCAAGGCCCACCCGCACCGCATGGGCAAGTGGACCCCCGAGTCGAAGACGAACGTCGCGACCATGGGTGAGAACGACTTCCGCTCGACCGAGAAGTCCACCGTCATCCCGGCCGACGACAAGCTGAAGATCGAGCTCGTCGCCGACAACGGCACCACCACCGTGCTGCGCGAGTCCGTACCGGTCCTCGCCGGTGAGGTCGTCGACGCCTCCGTGCTGCACGTCGCGCCGCTGCGCGAGTTCCTTAACCAGCAGATCGCCCGCGCCAAGGAAGAGGGTGTGCTGTTCTCCGCGCACCTCAAGGCCACCATGATGAAGGTCTCCGACCCGATCATCTTCGGCCACGTCGTGCGCGCCTTCTTCCCGGAGACCTTCGCCCGCTTCGGCGCCGACCTGGCCGCCGCCGGTCTGACCCCGAACGACGGCCTCGGCGGCATCTACAAGGGCCTCGAGACCCTCGCGAACGGCGCCGAGATCAAGGCGTCCTTCGACGCCGAGCTGGCCGCCGGTCCCGACCTGGCCATGGTCGACTCGCACCGCGGCATCACCAACCTGCACGTGCCGTCCGACGTCATCATCGACGCCTCCATGCCGGCGATGATCCGCACGTCCGGCCACATGTGGAACAAGGACGACCAGGAGCAGGACACCCTCGCGGTGATCCCGGACTCCTCGTACGCCGGTGTCTACCAGGCCGTCATCGACGACTGCCGCGCCAACGGCGCCTTCGACCCGTCGACCATGGGCACCGTCCCGAACGTCGGCCTCATGGCGCAGAAGGCCGAGGAGTACGGCTCGCACGACAAGACCTTCGAGATCAAGAACTCCGGCACCGTCCGCGTGGTCAACCAGGCCGGCGACGTCGTCCTGGAGCAGCAGGTCTCCGAGGGCGACATCTTCCGCGCCTGCCAGACCAAGGACGCCCCGATCAAGGACTGGGTCAAGCTCGCCGTCACGCGCGCCCGCGCCACCGGCGACCCGGCCGTCTTCTGGCTGGACGAGGGCCGCGCCCACGACGCCCAGCTGATCAAGAAGGTCGAGCAGTACCTGCCGGAGTTCGGCCCCGAGGGCCTGGACATCCGGATCCTCAACCCGGAGGACGCCACCAAGCTCTCCGTCGAGCGCATCCGCCAGGGCCTGAACACCATCTCGGTCACCGGCAACGTGCTGCGCGACTACCTGACCGACCTCTTCCCGATCCTGGAGCTGGGCACCAGCGCCAAGATGCTCTCCGTCGTCCCGCTGATGAACGGCGGCGGCCTCTTCGAGACGGGCGCCGGCGGCTCCGCCCCGAAGCACGTCCAGCAGCTCGTCAAGGAGAACTACCTGCGCTGGGACTCCCTCGGTGAGTTCCTCGCCCTGGCCGTCTCCTTCGAGCACCTCGCCACCACCACGGACAACGCCCGTGCGAAGGTCCTCGGCGAGACGCTGGACCGCGCCACCGGCACCTTCCTCAACGAGGACAAGTCGCCGACCCGTCGCCTCGGCGGCATCGACAACCGCGGCAGCCACTTCTACGTCGCCCTGTACTGGGCCCAGGAGCTGGCCAAGCAGACCGAGGACGCCGAGCTGGCCAAGGCCTTCGCGCCGCTCGCCGAGAAGCTCGCCACGAACGAGCAGAAGATCGTGGACGAGCTGATCGCCGTCCAGGGCTCCCCGGCCGACATCGGCGGCTACTTCCAGCCCGACTCGGCCAAGGCCGACAAGGTCATGCGCCCGTCGCAGACGCTGAACGAGGCGCTGGCCTCGCTCGCCTGATCCGCGCGGCACGCACACCGCCCCGGTCGGCCCCGTGCCGGCCGGGGCGGTGTTGTTCACGCTGCGCGGAAGGCGCCCCATTTGACGTAGTTCATACGCCCTGACCTGGGTAGGGTGCAGCGATGAGCACTCTGGATGACGCACGCCCGGGCATGGACCCGGCGATCCGACCGCAGGACGACCTCTTCGGGCATGTCAACGGCCAGTGGCTGGCGACCGAGCCCATCCCCGACGACCGCTCCAGCTGGGGCCCCTTCGTGGAGCTCGTGGACGTGGCCGAGCAGCGGGTCAAGGAGATCATTCAGGAGATCGCGGCCGGCGGCCCCACAAGCCTGGACGCGGACGAGGCGCGCAAGATCGCCGACCTGTACGCGTCGTTCATGGACGAGGAGGCCGTCGAGGCCCGCGGGCTCGACCCGGTGCGGCCGCTGATCGAGGAGGTGGCGGGGCTCAGTGACGTACGGCAGCTCGCCGGTTTCCTCGGCCGTTTCGAGCGCAAGGGCGGCTCCGGCCTGTTCGGCGCCTACATCGACAGCGACGACCGGAACTCCGACCGCTACCTCTTCAACATCCTCCAGGGCGGCCTCGGCCTGCCCGACGAGTCGTACTACCGCGAAGAGAAGTTCGCCGAGATCCGCGAGAAGTACGAGGCGTACCTGACCGAGCTGTTCACCCTCGGCGAGCACACCGACCCGGCCGCCGCGGCCCGCACCGTCCTCGCCCTGGAGACCCGCCTCGCCGAGGGCCACTGGGAGCGCGCCGAGACCCGCGACGTACAGAAGACGTACAACCTCACCACCTTCGACGAACTCACCGCGCTCGCCCCGGCGTTCGACTGGCGAGGCTACGTCACCGGGCTCGGCGGCAAGGACGAGACCCTCGCCGAGTCGTGCGTGCGCCAGCCCTCCTACCTCACCCACCTCTCCGCGGTCCTCACCGAGGTGCCGGTCGAGCAGTGGCGCGACTGGCTGCTCGCGCGTGTGCTGCGCTCCGCCGCGCCGTACCTGTCGACGCCGTTCGTGCGCGTCAACTTCGAGTTCTACGGACGCACGCTGAACGGGACGCCGGAGCTGCGCGCCCGCTGGAAGCGCGGCGTCGCGTTCGTCGAGGGCGCCATCGGTGAGTCCGTCGGCAAGGAGTACGTGGCCCGGCACTTCCCGCCGCGCTCCAAGGCGCTCATGGACGAACTGGTCGCGAACCTCCTGGAGGCGTACCGCCAGTCCATCTCCCGCCTCGACTGGATGACGGACGAGACGAAGGAGCGGGCGTACGAGAAGCTCGCCACGTTCCGGCCGAAGATCGGCTACCCGGACGCGTTCCGTGACTACTCGGGGCTCGCCGTCGTCCCCGACGACCTGCTGGCCAACGCGTACGCCGCCGACGCCTTCGAGCACGACCGGCAGATGGCGAAGATCGGCGCGCCGGTCGACCGCGACGAGTGGTTCATGCTGCCGCAGACCGTGAACGCCTACTACAACCCGGGCACGAACGAGATCTGCTTCCCGGCCGGCATCCTGCAGAAGCCGTTCTTCTCGCCGGACGCCGACGCCGCGGAGAACTACGGCGGCATCGGCGCCGTCATCGGCCACGAGATCGGCCACGGCTTCGACGATCAGGGCGCGCAGTACGACGGCGCGGGGAACCTCAACGACTGGTGGACCGCCGACGACAAGGCCGCCTTCGAGGCGAAGTCGAAGGCGCTCGTCAAGCAGTACGACGGGTTCTCGCCGCGGAACCTGCCGGGGGAGTTCGTCAACGGGTCGCTGACCGTCGGCGAGAACATCGGTGACCTCGGCGGGCTCACCATCGGGCACACCGCCTACAAGATCGCGCTCGGTGACGAGCCGGTGCCGACCGACGGTGAACTCAGCGGTACCCAGCGGCTGTTCATGAACTGGGCGTACTGCTGGCGCACGAAGCGGCGCAAGGAGCAGGAGCAGCAGTACCTCACCATCGACCCGCACTCGCCGCCGGAGTTCCGGGCGAACATCGTGCGGAACCTGGACGAGTTCCATGAGGCGTTCTCGACGGTGGTCGGGGACGGGCTGTGGGTCGAGCCGGCGGAGCGGGTGCGGATCTGGTGACGTGATCCTTGGGTGGGCCGGACGGTTGCGGTCGTCCGGCTCAGGACTTCCTGAAAGCCGACTTCAGGAAGTCGATCGTTGACGTCCACGCCTCGCGGGACGCGATTTCGTCGTAGACCTCGGGGCGGCCGTCGTTGAAGAAGGCGTGGTCGGCCGGGTACATGCGGAAGTCGGGGTCCACCCCTGACTGGGACCTGATCGCGGCGCGCAGGCCGTTGAGCGTGGCCGGTGGGATCGCCTCGTCGCGCTCGCCGTAGTGGCCGAGGATCCGCGCCTTCAGGCGGGAGAAGTCCGGGACCGCGCCCTGGACCACGCCGTAGAACGGGACCGCCGCGCTCACCCGCTCGTCCTCGGCGGCCAGGTACAGGACGAAGCCGCCGCCCATGCAGAAGCCGACGGCGCCGACGGTGTCGGAGGTGACCTGGGGGAGGGCCAGGAGGCAGTCGACCGCCCCCGACAGGAGTTCGACGCCGCGCTCCACCGGCAGGTCCCGCATCATGGCGAACGCCTCCTGGGAGTCGTGCGCCACGTTCCCGCCGTACAGGTCGGGGGCGAGCGCCACGAAGCCCTCCGCGGCGAGGCGGTCGGCGATGTCGGCGATGTGGTCGGTCAGCCCCCACCACTCCTGGATGACGAGGACGCCGGGGCCGCGCCCGGAGGCGGGCAGCGCCAGATAGCCGTGGGCCGTGCTGCCGTGGCTGTCGAACGTCATGTTCTGGTGGGCCGGGCGGCCGGTGGACTTCGGGGTGCCGGGGGTCTGTGACATGACGCAACGATGCCACCGCGGGAAGTCCCGCGGTGGCATCGGTCCGGCCGTGAGCCGGGTCAGTCCTTCTTCTGCGCCGACTGCAGCGCCGTGATGCACATGGCGATCGCCGACTGCAGCTCCTCGAGGCGCTGCAGCATGTCGTCCTCGACGATGTCGTCGATCTCCTCGGCGTCGACGTCGTCGAACGTCAGCTCCTCGAAGGCCTTCGTCGCCTTCTGGAGGCTGCTGTAGAACTTCGCGCGCCGCTCCTGCACCCGCAGCTCGGGGTCCTTCTCGACGGTCTCGGCGACGAGCGTGCGCACGGTGTCGTACGCCTCGCGGGCCCACTCGCCCGCCTCCTCGTCCTCGTCCAGCTCGTCGATGAGGGACAGGTGCCGCTCGGCCTCCTCGCGCAGCGCGGGGGAGGCCTCGATCTTCTGGCCCGCCGGGGTCTTGACCTGGCCCTCTTCCGCGATCCTGCGCACGTACTCGAGCTGGCCGCCGGTCTTCGTCTCCTCCGCGACGGCCTTCTTCAGGTCGTCCGTGCGCACGATGTCGCGCGCCATGCCCGTGCGCAGCACCGGGTCCTCGTCGAGGCGGTCCATCAGCGCCTTGCGGGCGGCCTCGGCGGTGCCGGGGTCGGCGAGGATCGCGGCCCGCAGCGCGGTCGGGTTCTCGGCGACCTCCAGGGCCTTCGTCGGGCGGATGCCCTCGGACTCGGCGGCCGCGGTGATCGCCTGACCGCGCACCGAGGTCGCGCTGTTGCGGGACACGTAGTACGACAACCATACGTCGGCGTCCGGGAGTTCGACGTCGGCGCCGGGCGTGAGGGCCTCGAACTGGGGAACCAGGCCGTCGTCCGCCGCGCTGTCCCACGCCTTGTAGAAGCGCATGACGCGGTCGGCGGAGCAGCCCGCGAGCTCGGCGAACCTCCGCGCCGAGACCTTGGACGACTCGCCGGACGCCTGCCCGCCGGGCCGCACGCTGCGGGCCACCTTCAGGGCGAAGGCCCAGCCGCCGGTGCGGGCGTAGACGCCGAACTCGTGGGCGTCGCGGGTGATGGCCTCCGGTACGTCGCCGGGGGCGGGGTCGTCGTCGGCCTCCGCGTCGGCGTCGGCCTCGGAGCTCTCCGCGAAGGGGACCTCGGTGGGCGGCGTCCAGAAGCTGTCGGACGAGCTGTCCTGCGCGCTTTCGGCGGCCGGGGCGGTGTCTTCCGTGGCGGCGGCGTCCGGGGTCTCGGTGGTGGTCGGCGGGGTCCACATGTTCGCGGTGTCCCCGGGCTCGGCCGTCTCCTCGTTCGCGGGCACGGCGACGGCGCCGTCCGGGGCGACGGCCGGAGCGGGCACGGGCTCCGCGGTGGCCTCGGCGCCGGACTGGACAGCGGCGTCGGACGAGTCGATGGCTACGGACACGTAAGCACTCCTGAGTGATCGGGCACGTGTGGGTTGACGAGCCACTTTATCGCTCCGATTGGGCCGTTTTGCGCGCGAGTTGCCACAGCGGCGCGCCGGACACGTGTACGAAGCCGCGGTGGCCCGTCCTGGCCGGGGCACGGACGGGCCCGCCATTCGCGGCTCCCCCTTCTGCGAACAGCGGGCCCGGCCCTCGGCCTCGACCATGCGCCGCGGCGGGAGGGCGAGGGCACGGGAGGCTCGATACCGCAGCATCTCAGTGCGCGGCCCCACGACGGACGGGGCCAAGGGGCCCTCGTGGTGGGCCGAACGGCCCGGATTCAACCGCCGGGCGCGAGCCCCCCCGCTCCTACGCCGGCCGCGCCCCCGCCCCGCGCACCACCCGCAGCAGGTACTCCTTGCGGTGCAGCGGGTCGTGGTCCGTGCGCGAGCGGCGCGGCGCCGCCTCATGGACCGGGGCGTAGTGGTCGAACGAGGCCTCCAGAACGCCTTCGCCCCGGGTGAGGGACGGCAGTTGCTGCTCCAGGGCACGCACCCGGGCCGCGGGGATCAGCCCTTCGACCGTGGTCCACGGCCCGCCGTCCGTGCGCTGTCCCGTCGGTACGGCCCGCAGCCGGGTCAGTACCGGCAGCACCGCCCCGTACAGATCCGCCGGGATGTCCAGGCGGAACCGGTGCATCGGCTCGCACACCGTCGTGCCCGCGCGGGCGAGGGCGCTCATCAGGACCAGCGGGGTGAGGCCGCGGAAGTCGGCCCCCGTGCTCGACATCGACTTGTCGAAGATCGCGTGCGCGTGGCTCTGCCGTGGGGCGTAGCCGGAGCGCGCAAGCGTCACCGTGCAGTCGGTGACCTGCCAGCCGAGCAGTCCCTGGCGCAGCGTCCTGTGCACGGTCTCCTCGATGGCCTTGATGAAGGCCAGGGGCAGGGAGCCGAGCTCGATCCCGAGCCGGAACGAGACGCCCGAGCCGACCGGCGCCGGGTCGACCCGCAGGCCGATGGTCGCCAGGAACGGGTTGCCCTCGTCCTTCATGGCCTCGCCCGCCGCGCCGGAGCCCGTCGGCCGCTCGACGCACAGCGGCGTCGACTCCCGGAACGTCACGTCGAGCCCGAACTCCTCGGCGAGGGTTGCCTGCACGACCTCCTTCTGCACCTCGCCGTAGAGCGACAGGAAGACCTCCTGGCGGATGTCGTCCTGCCGCAGTCCGATCAGCGGGTCCTGCTCGGCGAGCTGGGTGAGCGCGGCGAGCAGCGCGCCGCGCCGCCCCGGCCGGTCGGGGTCGACGACCGTCTCCAGGGTCGGCGGCGCGAAGTGGTGCTCTTTGACCGGGACTTGGGGCTCTCCCAGATCGTCCCCGACGCGCACGCCACCGAGCCCCCACAGCCGCGCCACCTGCCCGGGACCCGCTTCCGTACACGGTGTGTCCGCCCCGTCCGCGAAGACACGCACCGACGTCACGCGGTCCTCCCCGCCGCCGGGCAGCGCGAGCCGCTCACGGACCCGCAGCGTCCCCGTGAACACGCGGGCGTACGCGACCTTCTCGCCGGCCGGACCGCGCTCCACCTTGAACACGCGGGCAGACAAGGGCAGTTGGGGCCGCTCGTCGGCCGTCGGGAGGAGCCGTGTGATGCCGTCCACGAGCGCGTCGACTCCCGCGCCCGTCATCGCCGAGCCGAAGTACACCGGATGCGCCTCGGCGCGCGACGTCTGTTCGGCGAGCACGTCGCCCAGCCGGCCGTACGTGACCGACTCCTCGTCCTTGACGTACGCCTCCAGAAGCGCGTCGTCACGGGCCGAGAGCACGTCGACCAGGCGGGCGCGATGGGCCGTGTCCCCGGCGGCGTAGGGAACGCAGTGTGCGTCCCGGCCGCCGAGGCCGTGCGCGACCGTGTTCATCGGGATCACGGCGGGCGCGAGTTTGAGCCGCAGATCGTCGAGGAGCTCCGGCTCGCGGGCGCCGCCGCGGTCGACCTTGTTCACGAACACCGCGGTGGGGATGCGCAGTCGGCGCAGGGTGCGCATCAGGACGCGGGTCTGCGCCTGCACGCCCTCCACGGCGGAGACGACGAGCACCGCCCCGTCGAGCACACCGAGCACGCGCTCGACCTCGGCGATGAAGTCGGGGTGGCCGGGCGTGTCCACGAGGTTCACGTCCGTGCCGCCGACCGGGAACGACACCACGGCCGACTTGATGGTGATGCCGCGCCGCCGCTCCAGGTCGAGGGAGTCGGTGCGGGTGCTCCCGTCGTCGACGCGGCCGAGTTCGTCGATCACACCGGCCGAGTGCAGGAGCCGCTCGGTCAGGCTGGTCTTACCGGCGTCGACGTGCGCGAGAATTCCAAGATTCAGCAATGCCACTGGCAGTCGGGTCCTTGAGGGAAGGGAATGCCACGGCGGCGGAATCCGCGGTGGCCCTCGGAAGGAACTGGACTGCAGTGCGCATGAATCGGTCCTCACGCTCGGCATGCGCGGCAACTGCCGCACAGGGACCAGTGCAGCAGCGCGCCGCGCACCCCGGCAACCGATTTATTCGCTACGGGCGGGCTACGCCCCGTCGGCCACCCGCGCCGACCATCGCTGCTCGACCCGCGCGAGCCGCCAGTAGGCGATGGCCGCCGCCCACACGACCACGAACAGGCCGACGATGACGTACCCGACGTTGTCGAGGTCGAGCCCGGCGATCCACCCGGTGACCGCGTCGCTGAGGTCGAGCTTGTCGTGGAGCACGCCCACGAGTTCGATCGTCCCGATGAAGAACGCGACCGCGATCGACAGACCCGTGATGGTGAGGTTGTAGAACACCTTGCGGACCGGGTTGGAGAAGGCCCACTGGTAGGCGAAGTTCATGAACGTGCCGTCGAGGGTGTCGAACAGGCTCATGCCCGCGGCGAACAGCAGCGGCAGGCACAGGATCGCGTACCACGGCAGGCCCGCCGCGGCGCCGCTGCCCGCCATCACCATCAGCGTCACCTCGGTCGCGGTGTCGAAGCCGAGACCGAAGAGGAAGCCCAGCGGGAACATCTGGCCGGGCCGGGTGATGGACCTGGTGAAGCGGCCGAGGATCCGGTTCATGAACCCCCGTGAATCCAGGTGCTCCTCGAGCTTCCGCTCGTCGTACGAGCCCGCGCGCATCGCCTTGAAGACCTTGAGGATGCCCATCAGAGCGACGAGGTTGAGCGCCGCGATGAGGTACAGGAACGTGCCGGAGACGGTCGTGCCGACGACGCCGAGCACCTGGTGGGTGGCCGAGTTGTCGTTCATGAGGGTGCCGGCGAGCGCCGCGCCGCCCGCGACGAGCGCCGCCATGGCCACCACCACGCTGGAGTGGCCGAGCGCGAACCAGAAGCCGACCGACACCGGCCGCTTGCCGTCCGCCATCAGCTTGCGGGTGGTGTTGTCGATGGCCGCGATGTGGTCGGCGTCGAAGGCATGCCGCATGCCGAGCGTGTACGCGGTGATGCCGAGGCCGATACCGAAGGCCTTGTTGCCCACTTCGTAGTGCTCGGGGACGACGAGCAGGAACAGCACGCCGAACGCGACGACGTGCAGCGCGGCGATCACCGCGATCAGTCCGGCCGTGCGCAGCGTGTCCTCGCGGCGCCAACGAAAGGCAGGGGGAGGGGAGTTCAGGGCAGGGGTCGGGGAGTTCCCGGGCAGGGTCATGCGTCGATCACGCTCCAGCACCTCGTGGATCACTTCGTGAGATGCCGCGGCCGGTCTCCTGGCTTACGGGCGTGCCCGCCGCTCCGGCCTTCCCAGCGGCCGACGGCCGCCAGTGGCGTACAGGATGGAACGGCGCGCTCCGGACGTCGCTGTCCGGAACCCGATCACAGTGGCGAGGGCCGCTCCGGAATGGGCCCCTGAGGGGCCGTCACCGGTCTTCCCGAGCACCACGGCCCGACCACCCTACTACCTGCCCGTAGCGCGCTCGCGGGCCCGGCGGATCTCCTCGTAGGCCTTCTCCCGGCCCTCCCAGTGGGAGCCGTCGACCGATTTGCCCGGCTCCAGATCCTTGTAGACCTCGAAGAAGTGGGTGATCTCCAGGCGGTCGAACTCGGGGATGTCCTCGATGTCCCGGGTCGCGTCGTGCCGCGGATCGTGCGCGGGAACGCACAGGACCTTCTCGTCCGGGCCCTTCTCGTCGCTCATCACGAACATGCCGATCGCCCGGCACTCGATGGCGCAGCCGGGGAACGTCGCGTCGCCGGTCAGGACGAGCGCGTCCAGCGGGTCGCCGTCGCCGCCGAGCGTGCCGGTGATGTAGCCGTAGTCCGCGGGGTACTGCGTCGACGTGAACAGCATCCGGTCGAGCCGGATCCGGCCGAGATCGTGGTCCATCTCGTATTTGTTCCGGGACCCCTGCGGGATCTCCACGATCACGTCGAACGCCTCGGCGCGTGCCTGACTGCTGCCCAATGTGGCCTCCTTGCCGCATTCCGACGCCCACGAGTGTGCGCCGTACGGGCCGAGGGCGGAACCCCTCAGGCGGCCGGGGGAATGGGGAATTCGAGTTCGGGCCGGTCCCAGGCGACCGGCGGACGCGCGGGCACCGTGCCGGTGCGGTGGGCTCCCATGCCCCGGTAGAAGCCCTCGGCGGGCGGGTGCGCGACGACCCGGACATGGTCGAGGCCCGCCGCCAGGGCCCGCTCCCGCATGTGGTCGACGAGCAGCCGCCCGATGCCCCGGCCCTGCGCCTCGTCGGCGACGAACATCAGGTCCAGCTCCGGCGGCTCGGCGAGCAGCGCGTAGAAGCCCAGCACCCGCTCGTCGGCCGGATCCACGGCCACGTAGACGTGGTGCGCCTCGATGTAGTCGGGGCCCACCCGGTAGCCCGCGACCATGGAGGCGTACGGGTCCCGGTAGGCGCTGGAGCCGCGTACGAGGCGGGTGAGGCGCCGGGCGTCCCGCGCGGTGGCCCGCCGGACGGTGACGGCCGGGGGGCCACCACGGCGCGTAATGCTCGCGTTCATAGGTCGAGTATTACGCACTCGGGGGTGCGGTCGGGCGGTGCGGGTCGGGCGGTGCGGGTCAGGCGACGGGCACCGTGGAGTGCGCCTGGCGCAGGAACGCGGCGTTGTCCGGGGTCTGGCGCAGCTTGTCGAGGAGGGCCTCGTAGGAGGCGGCCGGGTCACGGCTCTGCAGGGCGCGCCGCAGTCCGCGTACGACGGTCAACTCGGCGGCGGGGAGCAGGAGTTCCTCGCGGCGGGTGCCGGAGGGTGTGAGCTCGACGGCGGGGTGGACGCGGCGCTGCGCGAGGACGCGGTCGAGGCGCAGCTCCATGTTTCCGGTGCTCTTGAGCTCCTCGAAGTAGTAGTCGTCGGCGCGGGAGCCGGTGTCGACGAGGGCGGTCGCGAGGATGGTCAGCGAGCCGGCCTCCTCGGCGTCGCGGGCCGCGCCGAAGAAGCGCTTCGGGCCGTGCAGGGCGGCGGCGTCGACACCGCCCGACAGGGTGCGGCCGCTGGTGGAGGCCGCGTTGTTGTGCGCCCGGCACAGCCGGGTGAGGGAGTCGAGGAGGATCACCACGTCGCGGCCCTGCTCGGTGAGGCGCTTGGCGCGCTCGACGGCGAGTTCGGCGAGCGCGATGTGCGCCTTCGCCGGGCGGTCGAACGTCGAGGCGTACACCTCGCCGCGCACGGAGCGGCGCATGTCGGTGACTTCCTCGGGGCGTTCGTCGACGAGCACCACCATGAGGTGGACCTCGGGGTGGTTCGCGGCGAACGCGGCGGCGAGCTGTTGCAGCAGCACCGTCTTGCCGGTCTTCGGCGGCGCGACGAGCAGGCCCCGCTGCCCCTTGCCGATGGGGGTGAACAGGTCGACGACGCGTCCGGCGAGCCCGGCGGCCGGGTGCTCCAGGCGGAAGCGCTCGCTGGGGTGCAGCGGGGTGAGGTCGGCGAAGCGCGGGCGGTCGCGGCTCGCGTCGGCGGGCGCGCCGCCGACGGTCTCGACGTGCGCGAGGCTGTGCGGCTTGCCGCAGGTTCCCTCGACGAAGTCGCCCTTGCGCAGGCCGAGTCGGCGGATGAGGTGGGCGGGCACCTGGACGTCGTGCGACGCGGGTTCCAGGTCGGCCGCCCGCAGGAAACCGTGCCCGTTCCCGCCGATGTCGAGGACGCCGGCGGCGCGGACGGGTGCTGGTTCTTCGGATGTGACGGTGCTCGTGGTGGTGGCCGTGGTCATGACGATCACAGGTCCTTTCGCGGGGCCGGGCCGGACGCGGCAGGCGTCCAGCGGCAGGCGTACAAGGGCAGGGAAGGGAGGGGATCCGGCGAAGGGCGGGGGCGGCAGAGCGCGCCCCGCGGCCGGGGAGAACCGTGGTGCCACGGCAACGGGTGAAGAGCCCGCCAGAAGCCGCTGACCAGGAATGACGTGCGCTGTGCGGTGACAGAGAGACGGTCGAACCGCGTGCGCTGAAAGTGCGCTGAAAAGAGAGATTCGGTACCGGCGCCTCGAAACGGGCGAGCACATGTACCGCTAAGACCGTACCACCCGACACCTGCCGCGCGGCAAGCCCCGGCTTCGGCTCGCGTCCGCCCTATGCTGATCCGCCATGTTCACCGATCAGGGTCCCACCCTCCGCGAGCTGGCCGTTCAGGCGCTGTCCTCGGTCGAGCGCGGCTACGACCTGCTGGCGCCGAAGTTCGACCACACGCCGTTCCGCACCCCGGATGTCGTGCTCGACGCGGTGGGCCGCGCGCTCGCCCCGCTCGGCCCTTACGGCACCGGGCTCGACCTGTGCTGCGGCACCGGGGCGGGCCTGCGCGTGCTGCGCGAGGCGGGCGTCGGCCGGGCCGTGGGCGTGGACTTCAGCGACGGAATGCTGGACGTCGCGCGGCGCGCCGAACCGGCCGCCCACCACGTCCGCGCGGACGCCCTCGCGCTGCCCTTCGACGAGGCCTTCGACCTGGTGGTGAGCTTCGGGGCGTTCGGGCACTTCCTGCCGCGCGAATGGCCGCGGCTGTTCTCCGAAGTGTGCCAAGTGCTGCGCCCCGGCGGGCAGTTCGCGTTCCCGCTGCCCGCGCCCGCGAGCCCCGGCTCGATGGCCTACTGGGCGATGCTCGGCTTCGACGGCGCGATGCGCGTGCGCAACGCGGTGTGGCGGCCCCCGTTCGTCATGTACTACCGGCCGTTCCGCCTCTCCGACGTCCGCCGCGCACTGGACCACGCCGGATTCGACGTCACCCTGTACGCGCTGCCCGACCTCGGCGCGCGCCCCGACGGCAGCCCGCGGTGCAGGCTGGTCGTGGCCACGCGCCGCTGAACGGGGCTCAGCAGGCCGGCGCGGCGCCGTTCGCCGGCTGATGCGGTGCCCGCGCCCGGGGCCCGGAATTCCGTCTCCCGACCGGCTCCGCCGGATCGCGCCGCGCGCCCGTCGCGCCTAGCGTGGACCCATACCTGCCGGGCCGCGTCGTGCCCGGTGACCGACGGAAGGGTGTCGCGTCATGTCCGCTCGTCCTGAAGGCGCGCCAATCTGGGCCGACGCCATGTTCCCCGACCTGGAGGCCGCGAAGAGCTTCTACACGGAGCTGTTCGGCTGGACCTACGACGAGGGCAGCGCCGAGTTCGGCAACTACACGCAGGCCAAGGCGCCCGACGGCAAGCACGTGGCCGCGCTCGTGCCGCAGATGCCCGGCGCGGAGGGCGTGCACCCCGCCTGGAACCTGTACCTCGCCACCGCGGACATCGAGTCGGTCGCCGAGCGGATCAAGGGCGCGGGCGGCAGCCTCATGATGGACCCGATGCAGGTCGCGTCGTTCGGCACGATGCTCACCGCCCAGGACCCCGCGGGCGTGGTCTTCAGCGTCTGGCAGCCGGACACCCACGAGGGCTTCGAGAAGGTCAACGAGCCCGGCGCGTTCTGCTGGGCCGAGGTCAACACCCGCAACGCCGCGCGGACCGACTCCTTCTTCCCGGCCGTCTTCGGCTACGACGTGAAGAAGATGGAGGACGAGAAGATCGACTTCAACGTGTGGGAGCTGAACGGCGAACCCGCCATGGGCCGCATGCAGATGACGGACGACTTCCCGCCGCAGGTGCCGAGCTACGTCAACGTGTACTTCGTCGTCGAGGACTGCGACGCGGCCGTCGGCACCGTCCAACGCCTGGGCGGCCAGCTGCACTTCGGGCCGGTCGACACCCCCTTCGGACGGTTCGCGGCGGTGGGTGACCCGCAGGGGGCCGCGTTCTCGGTCATCGACGTGACGTCGGCCAAGGGCGAGATGCCGCAGCTGAGCTGACGGTCAGTCGGACGGCGGCAGGTCGAACCCCAGCTCGCGCGCGGCGAGTTGGGGTGTCGGCTGCGCCCAGCGCTCCACCGCTTCGGGTGTCTGCGTGGACGAAAGGGACCGCAGCTCGGCCCGGTCCAGGTAGAGCATGCCGTTCAGGTGGTCCGTCTCGTGCTGCACGATCCGCGCGGGCCAGCCCGTGAACTCCTCGTCGACCGCGCGCCCTTGTTCGTCGAGGGCGCGCAGCCGCACGCGCTCGTGCCGGGCGACCACGGCCTGGTAGCCCGGCACGCTCAGGCACCCCTCGTAGAAGGCGACCCGGCGCCCGCCCGCGTCCTCGTACGACGGGTTGAGCAGCACCCGGAACGGCTGCGGCGTCCGTCCCCGCGCCGCCCGAACGTCTTCGCTCACGGCCGCCGCGTCCTCGATGACCGCGAGCCGCAGCGGCACGCCGATCTGCGGCGCGGCCAGGCCCACACCGGGGGCGGCGTGCATCGTGACCCGCATCGCGGCGATCAGCCGGGCGAGCAGTTCGTCCGGGAGCTGCCCGTCGACGGGCTCGGCGGGGCGGCGCAGCACGGGGTCGCCCGCGGCGACGATCGGGAGCGGTCCCTCGGTGGCGAGCAGGGACTCGACGTGATCACTCAGTGACGTGAACGGCATCGCGCCAGGATGCCAGTGTGATCACGGACGCGTCGTGCGGGGTCCGGGAATGCGGTGGCGTTACCTGCGGTTCTGACCTGGTGGTCGTCCCCTACGGATGGGCCGGCCGTGGCACAGGAGAAGGTTCGAAGGTTCCGACGGATGACGCAGGCGCAGACGCAGACGTACGCAGCACACGAGGGCACCACGGGTCCCGCCCCGCACACCGAGCGCGGGTTCCACCCCCTCGACCACCCCGCGTACGCCGCGCTCACAGGACCGCACGCGCACTTCGCCGAGCGCAGCGGCCGGGCCCTGCGCTACCCCGCCGCCGTCACGCCGTGGACCGCGCTGCCGCCCGACCCCGGTCCCGAGGACTGGGCGGGCCTCGCCGCCTTCGCCGCCCCGGACGGAACCCTGCCGTTGCTCGGCACGGACGTCGAGCTGCCGGAGGGCTGGGAGACGACGGTGGACCACGAGGGCGTGCGCATGGTCGGCGACGCGGTGGCCGCGACCCCCGACCCGGAGACCGTCCTGCTCACCGCCGACGACGTGCCCGAGATGCTCGACCTGGTGGCCCGCACCCAGCCGGGCCCGTTCACGCCGCGCACCATAGAACTCGGCACATACCTGGGCATCCGCGAGGGCGGAAAGCTCATCGCCATGGCGGGGGAGCGCCTGCACCTGCCCGGATACACCGAGGTCAGCGCCGTGTGCACCGACCCGGACCACCGGGGCAAGGGCCTCGCCGGACGGCTGGTGAAGGCCGTCGCGGCCGTCGTCCAGGAGCGCGGCGAGACCCCGTTCCTGCACACCGGTGCGGGCAACAAGAACGCGATCCGGCTCTACGAGTCCCTGGGCTTCCACCTGCGCGACACGACCCGCTTCCGGACGGTGCGCGCGCCGCGATAGGCCGTGGCGGCCTACGCGTCCGGCTCTTCCTGGGCCGCGTGGTTGTAGCGCACCAGATAGTCGGCGAACCGCTCCAGGTCCTCCTCCGGCCAGTCCGCCAGGCGCTCGCCGAAGATCTGGCGGCGGTTGACGGTCACCTGCCGCAGCACGTCCGCGCCGGCCTCGGTCGGGTGCAGGACCTGCACCCGGTGGTCGTCCGGGTCGACGCGCCGGATCACCAGGCCCGCCCGCTGCAGGGCGGCCACCTGGCGGCTGACCGTGGACTTGTCGAGGGCGTAGTGCGCCGCCAGGTCGGTGGCGCGGCAGCCGCCCCGCTCGTCGAGGTGGGCGAGCAGCGAGTACGAGACGAGCGAGAGCTCGGGGTGCATCCGCGCGGCGGTGGCCCGCGCGCGCCGGGCGAACGAGGTCAGCTCGCGCTGGATGGTCTCCACGGCCGCCTCGCGGTCGGCCGGGTGATCTGCGGCCGGATGATCTGGCTGTGCCACGGCGGTTCCTTTCGGGATGCTCGTTGCACTCTACAACCCAGCCCGGCCCCGGGGTGGTCGGACGTGGCGCGGATCTCTTTTGCAACTTGTTGCAAAACACCTGCGGTGTCCTCTACAACTGTTTCGACCGTTCACCGCTCACGGAGGGCCCCATGAGCCGCTTCCCGCACCTTCTCGCCCCGCTCGACCTCGGTTTCACGACGCTCCCCAACCGCGTCCTGATGGGCTCGATGCACGTGGGCCTGGAGGAGGCCCCGAACGGGTTCGCGCGCATGGCCGAGTTCTACGCCACCCGCGCCCGCGGCGGCGTCGGCCTCATGGTCACCGGTGGCATCGCGCCCAACGCCGAGGGCTGCTCCTTCGAGGGCGGCGCCAAGATGACGGACGAGGCGGAGGCCGCGCAGCACCGCGAGGTCACCGACGCCGTGCACGCGGCGGGCGGCAAGATCGCCATGCAGATCCTGCACTTCGGCCGGTACGCCCACCACGCGGGCCTCGTCGCGCCCAGCGCCGTACAGGCGCCGATCAGCGCCCACGTCCCGCGCGCCCTCACCGGCGACGAGATCGAGCGGACCATCGAGGACTACGCGCGCGCGGCCGAGCTCGCCAAGTCCGCCGGGTACGACGGCGTCGAGGTGATGGGCTCCGAGGGCTACCTCATCAACGAGTTCATCGTCTCCGCCACCAACCACCGCGAGGACCGCTGGGGCGGCTCCTACGAGAACCGGATCCGGTTCGCCGTCGAGATCGTGCGGCGCGTGCGCGAGCGGGTCGGCCCCGACTTCATCCTCATCTACCGCCTGTCCATGCTGGACCTGGTCCCCGGCGGCTCGACCCTGGAGGAGGTCGTGCAGCTCGCCAAGGAGATCGAGGCGGCGGGCGCGACCATCATCAACACCGGCATCGGCTGGCACGAGGCGCGCATCCCCACCATCGCCACGTCCGTGCCGCGCGGCGCGTACACCTTCGTCACCAAGAAGGTCATGGGCGAGGTGAACGTCCCGCTCGTCACCACCAACCGCATCAACACCCCGGAACTCGCCGAGGAGTTGCTCGCCGACGGTGCCGCGGACATGGTGTCCATGGCGCGCCCGATGCTCGCCGACCCGGAGTTCGTGAACAAGGCCGCCGCCGACCGCTCCGACACCATCAACACCTGCATCGGCTGCAACCAGGCCTGCCTCGACCACATCTTCAGCCTCCAGATCACCTCCTGCCTGGTGAACCCGCGCGCCTGCCACGAGACCGAACTGGTCCTGTCGCCGACCCGGATCCGCAAGCGCGTCGCCGTCGTCGGCGCGGGCCCCGCCGGCCTCGCCTGCGCGGTGAGCGCCGCCGAGCGCGGCCACGACGTGACCCTCTTCGACGCCGCCGCCGAGATCGGCGGGCAGCTCAACGTCGCCCGCCAGGTCCCCGGCAAGGAGGAGTTCAACGAGACGCTGCGCTACTTCCGCACGCAGCTCGAACTGCACGGTGTGACCGTCAAGTTGGAGACCCGCGTCGAGGCCGGCGACCTCGACTCCTACGACGAGGTCGCCGTCGCCACCGGTGTCTCCCCGCGCACCCCGGCGATCGACGGCGTCGACCACCCGAGCGTCGTCAGCTACCTCGACGTCCTGCGCGGCGGCGCCCCCGTCGGCGACCGCGTCGCGATCATCGGCGCGGGCGGCATCGGCTTCGACGTCGCCGAGTACCTCACCGACGGCGGCGACAAGGCGAGCCTGGACGCGCCGACGTACTTCCGCCAGTGGGGTGTCGACATGGACTACGCCGACCGCGGCGGCCTCGCCAAGCCCGAGCGCCCCACCCCGCCCCGGCAGGTGCACCTCGTCCAGCGCAAGGCCACCAAGGTCGGCGCGGGCCTCGGCAAGACGACCGGCTGGATCCACCGCACCGAACTGCGCCACCGCGGAGTCACCATGGTCGCGGGCGCCACGTACGACCTGATCGACGACGCGGGCCTGCACATCACCGTCGAGGGCGAGCAGTCCCTCATCCCCGTCGACACCGTCGTCCTGTGCGCGGGCCAGGAACCGCACCGCTCGCTCTACGACGACCTGGTGGCCGCCGGACGCACCCCGCACCTGATCGGCGGCGCCGACGTCGCGGCCGAGCTCGATGCCAAGCGGGCCATCAAGCAGGGCACCGAGGTCGCGGCGGCCCTGTAGAGACCGGTGGTCACGTGTCCGGGCCCGCCGGACACGTGACCACCTCCCTGCCTCCCCACTTCCTCGTACTCTGGGCACATGTCACTCCCGCACGCGATCCTCACGGCGCTCCTGGAGAAGCCGTCGTCGGGACTCGAACTGACCCGCAGGTTCGACAAGTCCATCGGCTACTTCTGGTCGGCCACGCACCAGCAGATCTACCGGGAGCTCGGCAAACTCGAACGCGAGGGCCTGATCCGCGCGCTGCCCACCGAGACCCCCGCGCGCGGCCAGAAGAAGGAGTACGAGGTCCTGCCCCAGGGCCGCGCCGAACTCGCCCGCTGGACCGCCACGCCCCAGGACCCCAGGCCGCTGCGCGATCCCCTGCTGCTGCGCCTGCGCTCGGCCGCGGTGGTCGGCACGGCGGGCATCGCCGAGGACCTGACACGTCATCTCGCGCTGCACCGGGAGCAGTTGGCGATGTACCGGGACATCGAGAAGCGGGACTTCCCGCCGGAGAAGAACAGCGAGGCCGACCGCCTCCAGCACGCGGTGCTGCGCGGAGGCATCGATCTCGAACGGTTCTGGGTGGACTGGCTGGAGCGCACCATCGCCGAACTGGACTGAGGCCCGCGCACCTCAGTCCCGCCCCGTGACCACGGTCCGCTCCGCCGAGAAGGCGCCCCACGTCCCGTCCGGCAGCTGCGCGCGCAGCTTCACGCGGTGCGTCACGCGCGGCTTCTTGCCGGTGTAGAAGCTGTACGTCGCCGAGTCGGCCGGCGCGCCCTCGCCCCACATCACCGTCGTCGCCTCCTGGCCGTCCAGGAACACCTGGTACGCCGGGACCTCGCCGCCGGTCCGCGGCGGCGTCCACGCCAGGTCGATGTAGTACGCGCCCTTCGAGCGCCGCGTCGAGGCCTCGAAGTCCGCGGGGGCGGTGCCAGGACCCGTCTCGCCCTTGCCCCGCGCGGTCGTCAGGCGCAGGGTCCCGCTCGCGGCGGAGGTGTTGTCGGCGGCGTCCCGGGCGCGCACGCTGAACGCGTACGCGGTGCCCGGCCGCAGCCCGGTGACCAGGGCCCGCGTCTCCTTGCCGCCGACGCTGTGGATCTTCGTGGCGCCCTGGTAGATGTCGTACGAGGCGATGCCCCGGTCGTCCGTCGCCGCGCGCCACGCGAGCGACACCGCCCGGCTCCCGTCCGCCTCCCCGCGCAGCCCGGCCGGCCGGCTGGGGGCGGCACGGTCCGCCTTGACGGCGGCCGGAGTGGTGACCGTGACCCGTGTGCCGGCGGGCCCGAGGGAGCCGTCGGTGCCGCGGGCGCGCACCGTGAACACGTAACGGGACGTGGGGGAGAGGCCGGTGACGTCGACCATGTGCCGCTCCGCGGGCAGCCGCTTCACGCGCTTGGCGCCCCGGTACACCTCGTACCCCTTGACCTCCGCCGTGCTCGCGGGGCGGTTCCACATGACGTGCACGGAGGTGGCGCTCCCGGCCTGCGCGGTGACCCCGGCAGGCGCCGAGAGGGCGGGCCCCTCCGCCTTCGCGTCGTCGGAGAGGAGGCCGCAGGAGGCGAGCGCGGGCACGAGCGCGGCGGCGCAGAGCGTGCGGGCGAGCAGGGGGCGTGGGGGGAGGCGTCGCACGGAGGGCCTTCCGTTCGAGCGGATTGGTACAGACCTGTATGGCACGAGAGGCGGGCATTCCTCAAGGGGTTCGCGCCAACAGGTCTGTACCAAAGGCTCGTTGGGGTGGCCCCTCAGTCCTTGCGGTACGTGTACGCCTCCGAGGCCGCCGCGGCGACCGCGTCCAGGTCGGCCCCGGTCGAGGCGGTGACGACCGCGGCGATCGCGCCCTCCACGAAGGGCGCGTCCACCAGACGGGTGCCGTCCGGAAGTTCGTCGCCCTCGGCCAGCAGCGCCTTCACGGTCAGCACGGCGCTGCCGAGGTCGACGAGGACCGCGACGCCCGCGCCCCGGTCGACCTCGGCGGCGGCCGCCGAGATCAGCTCGGAGCTGGTGCCGAGGCCGCCGTCCTCCGTGCCGCCCGCCGCCGCGACGGGCGCGGTGTCGCCGCCCCCGGACAGCCCCGTGGCGAGCCGCGCCACGGACTCGGCGACGTCCTTGCTGTGCGAGACCAGCACGATGCCGACGGGCTTGCCGGTGGCGCTCACGATTCGCCTCCCGCCGCCTCGGCCAGCGCGCCGATCAGCAGCGCCGACGACGTGGCCCCCGGATCCTGGTGCCCGATACTGCGCTCACCGAGGTAACTCGCCCGCCCCTTGCGGGCCTGCAATGGAGTGGTGGCCTCGGCCCCGTGCTCGGCCGCCGACCGCGCCGCCGCGAAGTCCCCGTCGCCGAGCGCCTCCACCGCCGGAACGAGGGCGTCGAGCATCGTCTTGTCGCCGGGGGCGGCCCCGCCGAGCGCCGCGACCGCGTCGACCCCGGCCTTGAGGGCCTGCGCGAAGTCCGCCTCGCCGACCTCGGGCGCGTCACCCAGCGCCTTGCCGGTGCGGCGCAGCAGCGTCCCGTACAGCGGGCCCGAGGCGCCGCCCACCGTCGAGATCAGCTGTCGTCCGGCCGTGGTCAGCACGGCCCCCGGAGTGTCCGGGGCGTCCTTGTCGAGGGTGGCGCGCACGGCGTTGAACCCGCGCTGCAGATTGCTGCCGTGGTCCGCGTCGCCGATCGGCGAGTCGAGTTCGGTGAGCCGGTCGGCCTCGCGGTCCACGGCAGCGGCGGCCACCGTCAGCCAGCGCCGGAAGAAGTCGGCGTCGAGCACGTGATCTCCTTGCTTCTCAGGTTCGTTGACGTGGTCGGATGCCCGGGCAGGTGTGTCACATGCCCCAGCGGAGCCCGGCCGTGCTGACGGGCGCGTCCCACAGCCGCAGCAGCTCCTCGTCGGCCTGGCAGATGGTGACCGAGGCCCCGGCCATGTCGAGCGAGGTGACGTAGTTCCCGACGAGTGTGCGGGCCACGGGCACGCCGCGCTCCTCCAGTACCCGCTGCACCTCGGCGTTGAAGCCGTAGAGCTCGAGCAACGGCGTGGCACCCATCCCGTTGACGAGCACCAGCACCGGACTGCTGGGGCTGAGGTCCTCCAGGACGGCATTGACGGAGAAGTCCGCGATCTCCCCGGACGTCATCATGGGCCGCCGCTCCCGGCCTGGCTCGCCGTGGATCCCGATCCCCAACTCCAGCTCGCCGGCGGGCAGATCGAAGGTGGGCGCACCCTTGGCGGGCGTACTGCAGGCGCTCAGCGCGACACCAAAACTCCGCGCGTTCTCGTTGACCTGCCGGGCGATCGCCTCGACGCGTTCCAGGGGCTGCCCCTCCTCGGCGGCGGCGCCCGCGATCTTCTCCACGAAGAGGGTGGCTCCGGTGCCGCGCCGCCCGGCGGTGTAGAGGGAGTCGGTGACGGCCACATCGTCATTGACGAGCACCTTGGCGACCTGGATGCCCTCGTCCTCGGCGAGCTCGGCGGCCATGTCGAAGTTCAGCACGTCACCGGTGTAGTTCTTCACGATGAACAGCACACCGGCGCCGCTGTCCACCGCGGCGGCGGCCCGCACCATCTGATCCGGCACGGGCGAGGTGAACACCTCACCCGGGCAGGCCGCGGCGAGCATCCCGGGCCCGACGAACCCGCCGTGCAGCGGCTCGTGCCCCGACCCGCCACCCGACACCAACGCCACCTTCCCGGCCACCGGCGCGTCGCGGCGCACGATCACCCGGTTCTCGACGTCCACATTCAGCTCGGGATGCGCGGCGGCCATCCCACGCAGGGCGTCGGGGACGACGGTCTCGGCTACGTTGATGAGCATTTTCACTGGTACCTCCGGGGGCGTTGGCAGGGGGTGCGATGCCCTGCGTTTTGCCTGTTCAGGATGGTTGTATGTGGTCCTGGATCTTGACGGGTCGTGCTGGCTCGTGGCGGTCGACGGCGGGCTCGGGCGGGGCTGATGTTGACGCGGTGTTAGTTGCTGCTTGTCGACGTTTGCTGTTCCTTCGCCAGTATCGACGGTGCGGCAGAGTTGGGCACCCGTTGCGACCTGAACCACCTCCCCGTCGGCTCCGAACCCTCCCGGTCGGCGTTACTTCCATGTCTTCGAGGTCTCGTCCCAGCGGAGCAGTCGACCACGCACCTCTTCCGCCGTCGGGTCGAGATCGATGAGGGCGAGGCGAGCCTCTTCCGTGAGGTCCTCGGGGAGTTCCACTCTCGTCAACACCCGCGAGTCCGGTACCCGCACGCCCAAGCGCCTGCGGCCGCCGGCCAACCGGAACAGTTGGATGCGGCCGAGTGCCCGGCCGACGGACTCCCCCAACTGCTCGCCGAGCTTGGTCGCGAAAGTCTCAATGAACGGCCCGAGCACCTTGAGAGCGATGAACCCGACGGCCAGCTCCGCATAGGGCGGAGACTCCATCCGGTCGATGAATATCCCCTTGCGCTCCTCTTCAGCGCGGCGCTGCAGTTCGTGGTTCCTTTCCCGCGTCGCTGCCTCGGTGTGTTGCTGCATACCGAGATGGATCCGGCTGTCCGGCTCGCGCGACCGTTCGGTCCTCGGCCCGATCAGAGCGAAGCTCGTCGCACCTTCATCGTGGGCACGAAGCACGACATCGAGTGCGGGGAGGTTGTCCTGGTAACGCCACCCTTGCGAGATGAACTGCCTCAGCTCGGTTCGCGCATCGCCAGCCTCTGCTGCCAGGTCAGGCATGTTGGCGGCCTGAGCGGCCCGGGTGGCGAGGTGAAAAACGAGCACCGATTCGTCGAGACGGTCGTCCCCTTTCAGGGCGACCGCCAGGTGGTGGAGCGCCTGGGCCTGGGTCGCCTGATCGTCCGACGCATCGGCGGTCAGAATGGCCTGGGTCGCTGCATCGATGGCATTGCCTGCGTCCGTCATGCATTCCACCGTTTCGCAGCTCCGGCGATCAGGCGCGTGCCCCAAAACTCCGGTACGGGTTCGTGACACAAGGGTGCGCGCACTCCGGACCGTCGGCTCAGCTACTTGGGGTCGAGCACGTTCCCGTTCACGCAGTGGTTGGCCACGTCCCCGAGCGACGCGCCACCGGTCGGCACGACGGCCACCTCCTGGAGGCAAACCGAGGCGGCGCTGAAGTTCCAGTTGTTCGCGGCGTTGATGTCGCTTCCGAAGTTGGAGTCGTTGTCGGCGTGGGCCGGGACCGCGATGCCGACGGCGGCGAGGGCGAGAGCGGAGACGCCGATGATCTTCTTCATGCCCGAGTGAACGACGGCCGGCCCGTGATGGCACGGGCACACCCTTCGCGTCGCCTACCTGGGGCAATACGCGCGGGCACAGCCTCGCGGCCGCGTCGGCAGGTTCCGTGGACAGGTGCCGGCGAATACGACGCGGTGGCGTCGACCTTCCCCGGGCCCGTCCCGCCGAAGGAGCGTCACCGGCGAGGAAGAGGACGGCACGCTGCGCTGGTTCCTCCTGCCGGCCCTCTTCATCAGCGAATAGGGCCTGCCGTTTGGAGCAGGCCGGGCCGTGGTGCGGTACTGCGAAGATGGGTTGACTCTCACACCGTGTCAGCCAGTGAAGTGGTCCATGTCATGTTCAGCATTGGAGCATTCGCCAAGTACGGCGGCGTATCGGTGCGCATGTTGCGCCACTATGACGCCGTCGGGTTGTTGCGGCCCGCGCACGTCGACCCGCACACCGGCTACCGGTTCTACGAAGCCGACCAACTGGCCCGGCTCAACCGCGTGATCGCACTCAAGGAGCTCGGCCTCACGCTGGATCAGGTACGCGCCTTCCTCGATGGTGAGCTGGCAGCAGGGGAGTTGCGCGGGATGCTGCGGTTGCGCCGGGCCGAGCTGGCGTCGGCGATGGCGGCCGACGCGGCGCGGATGGCACAGGTCGAGGCGAGGCTCCTGATGATCGAGAGTGAGGGACAGATGCCGTCCGACGACGTGGTGATCAAACGGGTCCCGGCGATGCGTGTGGCAGAGCTGACGTCCGTGGTCGAGAGCTTCGAGCCCCACCTCATCAACCCGGTGATCACCTCGCTCTACGAGGAGTTGTGGAGCCGAATGCAGACCGCCGGGATCCGGGCGGGCGGTGCGGCCGTCGCGTACTACGAGAACCCCGAGGGCCCGGTGACCGTGCACGCGTCCATCCCCGTCGAGGGTGAGCCGGCCCGGTCGCACGACTTCTCAGTGGTGGATCTGCCGGAGGTGGAGGCCGCGACGCTGGTGCACAAGGGGCCGGCAGAGCAGGTCATCCCCAGTGTCCAGGCGCTCGCCCAGTGGATCGACACCCATGGCTATACGTCGATGGGCCCCGCCCGTGAAGTCACCCTCTCCTGCCCTCACTGCGGCGACCACGCGGTGACCGAGTTGCAAGAGCCGGTCGCCCGCCGCTGAATACGCCCTGCTCGGTGGTCCGGCAGACGTCGTCCGACACCGGGTGGAGCCTCAAGTTATTCGAGTGACGTGTGCGACGTGTGCTTTGCACGAAGTCGGGTGTCAGGCGGAGTCGGACGGCCAGTCGAGGAGGCGGGCGCCGATCACCGCGGTCTGCAAGGTGTAGCGGTCGGCCGGGACCGCGGGGTCGATGCCGGTGAGCTGGTGGATGCGGGCGAGGCGGTACGTGAACGCCCTTACGCTGAGCGACAGTTGGCGGGCCGCCTCGGCCGACACGCAGCCGGAGTCGAAGTACGCCATGAGCGTGTCGATCAGTGGCTGGGCGCCGCCGCGCGCCTGGTGCAGCGGGCCCAGCGTGTTGTGGACCAGGTCGGTCATGGCCTGCCGGTCGCGGGTGAGGACGGGGTAGACGAGCAGATCGGACGAGTGCAGCACGGGGGCGTCCAGGCCGAGGCGGGTGGCCAGGTCGAGCGCGCTCAGCGCCTCCTCGTAGGACTGGACGACACCGCTCGGGCCGGACTGCGGGCGGCCGATGGCGACCTGGCCCCCGTCGGCGGCGGCGTACGCCTGCTTGGCGAAGTAGGTGAGGACCTCGCTCTGGTCGCCGGGGGCGATGCAGACGAGCCGGCCGTCCTTCGTGGTCAGCAGGATGTTCCGGTTGCCGAAGCGGGCGATCACCGCGCGTTCGATCTCGCGCGGGACGGTGTCTCCCTCCTCGTACGCGCTGTCGCCCCGCGCCACGGCTATCGCGTGCTCGTCGGACAGCCGCAGCCCGAACCGCTCGGCGCGCTCCGCGAGTTTGCCCAGGTCGCTGCGGCCGTAGAGCAGGTCGTCGATGAACTCGCGGCGCGCCGCCTCCTCCCGGCGCATGGTCTGCCGCTGTGCGCGCTCGTAGCCCTCGGCGAACGCGTCGATGGCCTGGGCGCCGGCCGCGACGACGGAGTCGAGGCCCACCCTCGTGCCGAGATTGCCGGTGTGCGTGCACGCGAGGTGGGCGGCGACCAGGGCGCGCAGCCCGAGACCTGCCTCCGCCGCGCGCTCGCCGAGCGCGCGGCGCGCGTCGAGTTCGTCCCGGGTCAGCCGGCGTCCGGTCGCGGCGGCGTCGGCCACCGCCCGGACATAACCGTCCAGATACTCGTCGGGGACGTCCTGCTGCGGCGCCATGCCCACCCCCATCGCGGTGCCGTGTTCAGAAGGAGTTCCGCACTCCCTCTGCGCTCCCTCCGCATTCTTAGCCGATGAGCACGCAGGCATCAAAATCGCGTAAAGATTGCCGGGATCCGGCAGTTACGCGAGGTGGTTGCCCATGACAACATCCGGGGCAGCACACGGAGCAGGGACGAATCAGGGGAGGCCAGTGACATGACGTGGTTTCTCGGCCTCGGCATCGCGGGAGTGGTGCTGCTCGCACTGTCCCTGGTGCTTGACGGGGTGTTGGAAGGGCTTTTCGACGGGGTTGGGGCCCTGGACGGGCTCTTCGACGGCCTGCTGTCGCTGCCGGTGATCGCGGGCTTCGTGTCGATGCTCGGGTTCGGCGGCGCGATCGTGCTCGGCACCACCGACCTCGGTGCCGGACCCGCCACTGCCGTCGGTGCCGTCGCGGGGGGCGGCGCCGGCTGGCTGACGTGGAAGCTGACCCGCGCGCTGATGCGGGACCAGACGACGGCCACGCCGCGCGGCGACGACCTCGTCGGCAGCGCGGGCACCGTGGTCACCGCCATCCCGGTCGACGGGTACGGCGAGGTGCTGCTCCAGCTCGCGGGCCAGCCGACGAAGTTCTCGGCGAAGAGCGCGATCGCCGTCGCCCGCGGGGCCGAGGTGTGGGTGGCGGACATCCTGTCGCCGACCTCGGTCGAGGTCCGGGCTGTCGACCGCTGACCACCGTTCCGTGTGTTTCACCACGTGTCGTACGTGATGTACGTGTCATCGCGACCCGTACGCACCATCACCAACCGACTGCCGTCTGCCGGGAGGCGAGGCGGCAGAGGGGGAAGCCATCATGAGCCCTGTCACCATCGCCGTGGCCGGAGTCGTCGTACTCCTGGTCCTGCTGGCACTCGTCGTCATCACCCGCTACAAGGTCGCTGGGCCCAGCGAGGCGTTCATCGTCACCGGGCGGCGCGGCAAGAAGTCCACCGACCCGGAGACCGGCCACGTCGTCACCGACAACAGCGGCCAGAAGGTCGTGGTCGGCGGCGGCGTCTTCGTCGTCCCGTTCGTGCAGCAGAAGTTCACGCTCGACCTGTCCTCCCGGCACATCCCCGTCGCGGTGCGCGGCGCGGTCACCCTGCGTGGGGTGAAGTCGAACCTCGAAGGTGTCGCGATCGTCAAGGTCGGCGGCACCGAGGACTCGATCCGCGCCGCCGCCCAGCGGTTCCTCATGCAGCAGGACGGCATCGTCGGCTTCACGCAGGAAGTGCTGTCCGGCGCGCTGCGCTCCATCGTCGGGCGGATGTCCGTGGAGGACGTCATCCGGGACCGGGCCGCGTTCGCCGGGCAGGTCGCAGAGGAGGCGGAGGCGTCGCTGTCCGGGCAGGGCCTGGTCCTGGACGCGTTCCAGATCCAGGACATCACGACCGAGGGCTCCTACCTGGAGGACCTGGGCCGGCCCGAGGCCGCCCGCGCCAAGCAGGAGGCCGACATCGCCGAGGCCGTCGCGCGCCGCGCCTCCGAGCAGGCGCGGCTGAAGGCCGAGGAGGAGATCGCGATCGCGCAGCGCACGTTCGCGCTGAAGCAGGCCGAGATCAAGGCGGAGACCGACCAGGCCGCGGCGCAGGCGAACGCCGCCGGTCCGCTCGCCGAGGCGGCCCGGCAGCAGGAGGTGCTGACCGAGCAGGAAAAGGTGGCGGGGCGTCAGGCGGCCCTGACCGACCGGGAGTTGGACACCAAGGTCCGCAAGCCCGCCGACGCCGCTCGCTACCAGGCCGAGCAGGAGGCCGAGGCCCGCAGGATCGGCCTGGTCAAGCAGGCCGAGGCGGACGCCGAGCGGTCCCGTCTGACCGGTGAGGGTGAGAAGGCGCACCGTGCGGCGCTCGCGGACGCGGTCCGGCTCGAGGGCGAGTCCGAGGCGGCGGCGATCGGTGCGAAGGGCGCCGCCGAGGCCGAGGCCATGCAGAAGAAGGCCGACGCGTTCGCGCAGTACGGCGACGCGGCCGTGCTGCAGATGCTGGTCGAGGTGCTGCCGCAGGTCGTCGCGAAGGCCTCCGAACCGCTGGGCGCCGTCGACAAGATGACGGTGATCTCCACGGACGGGGCGAGCCAGCTGTCCCGTACGGTCGCGGACAACGTGGCGCAGGGCGTGGAGCTCCTGAACTCCACCACCGGCGTGGACCTCGCCGCGCTGCTGAAGAACATCACGGGTGGGAAGGGCACGGTGCCGGCCCCGAAGGCCCCGAAGGCCCCGGAGACGGCGGAGGCCTCGAAGCCGGCGGAGCCGGTGGGCGCGGGATCGCCGAACGGGCACATCGAGATCACGGAGTGACGAACTCCGGCCGAGCGTCCGGCTCGGCGGTCCGCACGGGGGCGGGCCGCCG